>DASSGI010000030.1:0-17371 GCA_035857655.1 Casimicrobiaceae bacterium
GTTGATCTCGCAGGGGGATCTGCGCGTGTTCTTCTCGAACGTGCTGGTCGGCGGCATCACTGCGCTCTCGCTGGTGATGCTGTTCTGGCCGCTCATCTCGCGGGGGATCGCGAAGGCTCGCGGGAAGTATTGATCCTGCGAGCGCGAAAGGTCCGCGCTCTCCCGTCAAAGGCTCGGCGGTCCGCGCTTACTTCGCGCCCATCACCAGGTCGGGGAGGTAAGTCGCGATCTCGGGAAAGATGCAGATCAGCAGGATCGCGACGAACATCAACGCTACGAACGGCATCACACCCCAGACGACGTCGCGCAGGGGGATGTCGGGAGCGATGTTCTTGATCACGAAGATGTTGAGACCGACCGGCGGATGGATGAGGCCCATCTCCATCACGATCGTCATCAGAACGCCGAACCAGATCAGGTCGAATCCCGCGGCCTTCAGCGGAGGAAGAATGATCGGCGCGGTCATCAGGATGATCGACACCGGCGGCAGGAAGAAGCCGAGCACGATCACCATCAGCAGGATCGCCGCGAGCAGCGCCCATTTCGACAGGTGCATCGCGACGATACCCTGCGCCGCGGACTGGCTGATGTGGAGGTAGCTCATCACGTACGAGAACAGCAGCGACATGCCGATGATGAACATCAGCATCGTCGACTCCTTGACGGTGGCCGCGAGGATCGGCTTCAGGTCCGTCGGGCGCCAGACGTGATATGTGACGGCAATGAGCAGGAGCGCGAGCACAGCGCCCAGGCCCGCGGTCTCCGAAGGCGTCGCGTAGCCGCCGTAGAGCGCGACCATCACGCCGATCAGCAGGACCACGAACGGCAGCACGCGAGGCAGCATCTCGACCTTCTCGCGCAGCGAATACTTCTTCTCGTCTAGGTATGCGGAATGCGCGCCGCTCCGATCGAACGCGGCGAGCGCGGCCTTGTACTCCTTGCGGAAGCGGAACATCGCGTACAGCGAGAACAGCACGACGAGGAGCAGCCCCGGCCCGATCCCCGCGAGGAACAACCGTCCGAGCGACACCTCGGCGGCGACCGCGTAGAGGATCATCGTAATCGACGGCGGCAGCAGGATTCCGAGCGTGCCGCCGGCGGCGATGATCCCTGCAGCGAAGCCCGGGGAGTAGCCGCGCTTGCGCATCTCCGGGATCCCTGCGGTTCCGATCGCGGAACAGGTCGCCGGACTCGATCCGGCCATCGCCGCGAAGAGCGCGCACGTGAACACGTTCGCGATGCCGAGTCCGCCGGGAATGCGCTGCAGCCACGCGTGCATCGCGAGGTAGAGGTCGCGGCCCGCATCCGAGCGCCCGATCGCGGCGCCCTTGAGGATGAACAGCGGGATTGACAGCAGCGTGATGCTCGACATCTCCTCGTAGACGTTCTGCGTCACGGTGTCGAGCGACGACGCCGGCATGAATATCGCCATGAAGATCACTGCGACGAAGCCCAGCGAGAACGCGATCGGCATTCCCGAGAACATCACGAGGAGCGTCGCGCCGCCGAACAGCAGGCCGAGCGAGAGCGCCGTCATTTGCGCCCTCCGCCCGCTTCTCCCCGGTGCGCGCGTCGCGCTGTCGGGCGCGGCTCAATCGCGCGGCGACGCGCGCCCTCCGCCTCCGGCATCGCGAATGTCACCGGTTGAGTTGTCGGTCGCCACCCGTGCTCGCGGACGCGCGCTTCGCGCCTTGGCTTCGCCCCGCTCGCACGGATGTCCTCCTTAACCGGGGCTTCGCCCGCCGCGCTCATTCGCGCCCTTCGCCCCTATCGACGAGCGCCAGCACCGACTGCAGCAGCAGCTGCACGACGAGCAGCGTCATTCCGACCGCCATCAGGCCGTAGGGAATGGTGAGCGGCGGCGAGAACGTCGACGACGTCGTCATCTTGTCTCGCCATGCTTCGTGAAAGAGCGTCCAGGATTTCCATGCGAAGAACGCGCAGAAGGCAAGCGACATCATGTCGACGAGTATCTTCCGGAACCGATTCGCTCGCGGCGGCAGGACGCTCACGATCGCCTCGATCCCGACGTGGCCGCGCTGCGCCTGCACCCACGCGCCGCAGAGAAACACGGCGCCGACGATGCAGAACACCGCGACCTCGTCCTGCCAGTCGGTTGCGGCGCGAAAGAGGTAGCGCGAGAACACGCTGTACGTCAGCACGAACGACGCGACGACGAGCGTGACCATGCCGATGAAGAGCATCGCGCCGTTGATCGCGCCGAGCATGCGCTCGAGGATGCCCAGGACGCCGCCGGGCGGGGAGCTCGCGCTCGCCGCCGCGCCCGGCGGACCGAGCCCGACGCTCACAACAGCTTCTGGGCGAGCGACAGGAGCTTCGCGCAGTTCTCGTTCTTGTCGGCGTAATCCTTCCAGACGGGCTTCGCGAGCGCCTGCCACTTGGCGAGGGTGGCCTGGTCGAGATCGGCGACTTTCGCGCCCGCCTTCACGTAGACCGCGGCAACGGCTTCGTCGTCGGCCTTGGCGCTATCGACGGCGAACTTCTCGAGGTCCGCGCCGACCTGCATGATCGCGTCCTGCTGCGGCTTCGGCAGCTTGTCGAACACCTGCTTCGACATGAGCAGCGGCTCGAACATGAACCAGTACGATTTGCTGCGCCCGGTCGTGAGCCCCTTCGAGACTTCCTCGAGGCGGAACGAAATGAGGCTCGTCGACGAAGTGAGCGCGGCGTCCATCGCGCCGGTCTGCATCGCGGCGTAGATCTCGTTCGAAGGCAGCGAAAGCACCGACGCGCCGGCGTCCTTGAACATCATGTCCATCTCGCGGCTGCCGCCGCGCACCTTCATGCCCTTCGCGTCCTCGGGCGTGACGAGCGGCTTCGTGCGACTCGCAACTCCGCCTGCCTGCCAGATCCACGTGACGATCAGGACACCCTTTTCGGCAAGGACCTGCGACAGGAACTTCCCGACTTCCGCGCTCTTCCATTTGCTGCCCACCTCATACGAGGGCACGAGCGCGGGCAGAAGGCCGATGTTCGTCTCGGGGACCTCGCCGCCCGAATACGATATCGGCACGAGCGAGAGGTCGAGCGCGCCCTTGCGCAACGCGCTGAATTGCGAATTGACCTTGACGAGCGACGCGTTCGGGTAGATGTCGAACTTGAGCGCGCCGTTGGTGCGTTTCTCGACTTCAGCTGCGAACTTGCGTACCAGACGATCGCGAAAGTCGCCGGAGTCGATCGTGCCGCCCGGGAACTGATGCGAGATCTTGAGCGTGGTCGGCGTCTGCGCGGAAGCGCGTGCGACGGCAGCGGCGACCGGAAGGGCAATTGCGCCTGCTACGAGGCGCCGGCGTGTGAGATTCATGCGATCCTCCTGGGGTCTGGACAATGGCGGGGTCGTCCGCCGCACGATATATTTGTTCTTCCCTGTACACGAAGCATATCGGCTTTGGCCTCCCGCGTTAAGCATCGCAGCGCGAAGTCTCTCGGCGCCGTCGCGCGAGACGGCGGCGCTGGCCGCCGGGCGGTGAGGTGAACGGGAGCGCCTTGCGGACACTCGCGCCTCGCGAGCGCATCGCGACGCTGGCCGACGCGAACAGCGTGCGACCGGTCGACGCCGCGCTCGAGGCCGTGCGTCCGTCACCGCATCTTGCACGCTGGGGCATCGCGGCCCAGGACGACGACGGTGTCGTCGTCGCCCGGGTGACGATGCAGGGCGAGCCGGTGCTGGTCGCAGCACAGGACGAGCGCTTCCTGCGCGGCAGCGTCGGCGCCAATCACGGCGATGCGCTGCGAAGGCTCTTCGAGGTGGCACGCTCGGAGCGACCGCGCGCCGTTGTCGTCGTTGCCGCGTCGGGCGGCGTACGCCTGCACGAGGCGAATCCCGCCGAAGCGTCGCTCGCGCGTGCGCTCGCCGCGCTGCTCGATCTACGCTCGGCCGGAGTCCCGGTCCTCTCGCTCTGCGTTGCCGACACATTCGGCGGTGCGTCGGTTCTCGCCTGCGCCGCCGAGCGAATCGCGATGCTGCCGGGCGCGCGCCTCGGGCTCTCTGGACCTGCCGTCATCGAAACCGCGCGCGGGAGGAGCGAGGTCGACTCGAGCGATGCGAATGCGCTCGCCGCGCTTTTCGGTGCGCAAGCACGCAGCGCTGCCGGCTACGTCGATCTCGTCGATGACAGCGTCGACGCGGTGCGTGCGTGGATCGACTCGACTGTGCGGGGAGCGGTCCCCTTTGCGTCGCGCGTCGTCGCGGTGCAGAACGCGCTCGGCGCACGCCTTCACGCGACATCGCAGGAGCCGCGAGCACCGGTCGTCTCGGCGGTGGCGCGCGAGCTCCTGCCGCGCACCGCGGCGCCGCTCTATACGGATGCCGATCCGGTCGACGAGGGCGCCTGGCTGTGGCGTGTGCGCGGCCGCTCCGTATGGTTGACTCGGGCGATCGGAACGGGCACGTTGGGACCGCACGAGGCGCATGGCCTGAGCGCGGCAATTCTCGCGCACCTTGGAAACGACAGCGCTGCCGCCGGCCGCACGCTGTGGGTCGTCGGCGATTCGCAGGGGCACGAAGCTTCGCGCCGAGCCGAGCTGCTTTGCATCTCGCAGTATCTCGCGCAGCTCGCCGCAATCATCGCGCTCGCGCGTTCGCGGGGCGTTCGCGTCCACGGGGCGTTGACCGACATCGGCCACAGCGCGGCGTTCTTCGCGAGCGCGCTGCAGGCCGATGATCTCCATGCGCTCGAGCGCGCGCGCGTCATCGCAATGGACCCTGCGGCGATCGCACGCGTGCTCGCGGTTCCCGCATCGCAAATCGCTTCGCTCGTCGAAGACGATCCGCTCGTCGGCCAGCCGCTCCGGAACTTCGCGCGCTGGGGTGCCGTCGCAGACATCCTTCCCGATGCGAGCGCGCTTGGCGCTCGAATGAGCGCGTCCGGATAGCGCGGCGACCGACAATCGATGCTCGCCGACTGCAGCGAATTACGATGCCGGCCATCGCCGCGAACGCGTGCGGCGCTTGCACTGCTGCTGTTCGCTGCATGCAAGGTGTGCGTCGCGGCCGACTATGCACGCGAGGAGCGCTGGGCGCAGGAAGTCGCGCCGGCAATCGTCGTCGGCGATCCCGTGCATCTCGCGACGCCGACGCGCGGACAGGTGTTCGCGATCCTCGCCGAGCCTTCGGGGGCTGCGCAGGGAGGCGCGGTGATCGTGCACGGTCTTGGCGTTCATCCCGACTGGGGAGTGAACGGCGCCCTGCGCACGCGGCTCGTCGACGCAGGGTTCAGCACGCTCTCCGTGCAGATGCCGGTGCTCGCAGCGGACGCGACGCGCGACGACTACGCTTCGACGCTGCCCGAGGCGTCCGAACGAATTGCCGCTGCAATCCGTTTCATGCGCGCCAGGGGTGTCCGAAAAATAGCGATCGTGTCGCACAGTTACGGCGCAACGATGGTGAATGCGTATCTCGCCCGGTCCGACGCGCTCGCCGTCGATGCGTGGGTGCCCGTCGGAATGTTCGGCGTGTTCGACGCGAAGCCGAAAGAGCCCGTGCTCGACATCGTCGCCGAGCACGACGCCCGCGAGGTTCGCGCCGACTGGAAACGGCGCACGCACGAGCCGCCGTCCGATTCGTGTTCGCGGCAGCTCTCCGTCGAGGGCACCGATCACTTCTTCGACAATCGGCAGGCCCGCCTCGCGGCGGCGATCGCCGCGTTTCTGGAGCGAGTCTTCAGCGGCAGTTGTTGAGGCCTCGCCGCGCTTTCGGGCATCGCGCTTCCAGAGCTTTGCGCTCGCGTGGGCGGAAACCCTGCGCGCATCGCTAATCCCGGTCGTCGTCCTCGCCGCGCGCCGCCCGCTCCAGCCGGTCGCGAATCGCAAGCCATTCATCGCCGGCCGGAACGGCTTCGATCAGGATGGCGTCGGCGTTCGCGTGGTCGAGCGCACGAAGGTTCGCATAGAGATCGTGCGCGTACGCAGCCGGGTCGCTGGGCGCGTCGATCCATGCGTCCGAAAATTCAGGCGGGCGCGCGACGGTGCGCGCGAGCACCGCGATCACTTCGTCGCGCTCGGCAAGCTGCTCGAGCTCGGCGTGAAGCGCGTTCGGCGGCACCAGCGTCGCCGGCGTCTTCGGTGCATAGTGCGCGGCGAGCGTCCCCGGCGCTCGCGGCGCTGCCGACGCAGGCATGCGCAGCGTGCGCCCGAGCACGCGCTCGAGATCCGCGGTCCCGATGGCGCCCGGGCGCAGGAGCATCGGTTCGTCGCCCGCGAAAGCGACGATCGTGGATTCGATGCCGACAGCGCACTGACCGCCGTCGAGGATGATCGACACGGAGTCGCCGAGATCCTCGGCAACGTGCTGCGCAGTGGTCGGCGAAATGCGCCCGAAACGATTCGCTGAAGGCGCTGCGATACCGCCGCCGAATTCGGCAAGGAGCGCGCGCGCGACCGGATGCGACGGCACGCGAATCCCGACGGTGTCCTGGCCGCCGGTTATCGCATCGGCAACATTTACCGCACGGGGGAGAATCAGCGTCAGCGGGCCGGGCCAGAACGCGAGCGCGAGCTTTCGCGCTCCATCCGGTACGGAACGCACCCAATTCGCAAGCTCGGCAAACTCGTGCAGGTGAACGATGACCGGATGGTCGACCGGACGGCCCTTGGCGGCAAAGATTTTGCGCACTGCGTCGGTGCGGCTCGCGTCGGCCCCGAGCCCGTACACGGTCTCGGTCGGAAACGCGATCAACTCGCCGGCGTGCAGCTTGGCGACCGCGCGCGCGATCGACGCCCGGTTCGGATGCTCGATGACCGCCTTCATCGCGCGAGCGCTTCGTCGTGCACAACACGCTGTACCCGACGGGCGAAACGGCCGGGGCGCGGGTCGCCGATCGCTCGGGAGCGCGGGTGGAGTCTGCTAGAATTCAAGCCTTTACAGGCGGCGCACGCGTGTGCGCGACCACGGCGCAAGGGAGCGGCAATGAGTGAGTTTCTATTCACGTCGGAATCGGTGTCGGAGGGCCATCCGGACAAGGTTGCGGATCAGATTTCTGACGCGGTGCTCGACGCGATTCTAGAGCAAGACCCGACAGCGAGGGTCGCGGCGGAGACGCTCGTTTCGACCGGCCTCGTCGTCATGACGGGCGAGATCACGACCGAGTACCGGCACGACTACGCGCGCGTCGCGCGCGAGACGATTCGCAAGATCGGCTACAACGATCCCGAGCTGCGCTTCGATGCCGATGGCTGCGCGGTCATGGTCTGCTACGGACGGCAGTCGCCCGACATCAAGCGAGGCGTCGACCAGGCATCCGACGATCACCTGAACCAGGGCGCGGGCGACCAGGGACTGATGTTCGGCTACGCGTGCGACGAGACGCCGTCGCTGATGCCGTTTCCGATCTACTACGCGCACCGCCTCGTGCAGCGCCAGAGCGAAGTCCGCAAGGACGGCCGTCTGCCGTGGCTGCGGCCCGATGCGAAATCGCAGCTCACCGTCCGCTACGTCGATGGCAAGCCGACGGGGATCGACACCGTCGTGCTGTCGACCCAGCACCATCCGAGCATGAACGAGAAACAGGGCGAGCTCGCCGAGGCGGTGATCGAGGAGGTGATCAAGCCCGTTCTGCCGGCGAACATGCTCAAGGGCACGCGCTACCTCGTCAATCCGACGGGTCGCTTCGAGATCGGCGGGCCGCACGGTGACGCGGGCCTCACCGGGCGCAAGATCATCGTCGACACTTACGGCGGCGCCGCGCCGCACGGCGGGGGCGCATTCTCGGGCAAGGATCCGTCGAAGGTCGATCGCTCGGCTGCGTACGCTGCGCGCTATGTCGCGAAGAACATCGTCGCGGCCGGTCTCGCGTCGCAATGCCAGGTGCAGCTCTCGTACGCGATCGGCGTCGCGCGGCCGATCAACGTCACCGTGTACACCGAAGGCACCGGCGTCGTCGCGGACGAGAAGATCGCGCAGCTCGTCAACGCCAATTTCGATCTGCGGCCGAAGGGAATCATCCGGATGCTCGATCTCTTGCGCCCGATCTATCTGAAGACCGCGGCCTACGGACACTTCGGTCGTGACGAACCCGAGTTCACGTGGGAGGCGACCGACAAGGCGCAGGCGCTGCGCGCCGCCGCCGGGATCTCGCGCGCGGACGACGAGGCACGCAAGGCCAGGGCTCACGCCTGACGGGCGACGAGGGCGCTGCTTTCGGAAGCGCCGGGCGCCCCGCTTCCATGCATCTGTTCGATCCGATGCCGTTGCGCGGCCTCGAGCTGCGCAACCGCATCGTCGTGTCTCCGATGTGCCAGTACTCGGCCGAGCGCGGGTGCGCAACGGACTGGCATCTCGTGCACTGGGGCCAGATGCTACTCTCCGGCGCCGGCATGTTCACGATCGAGGCGACCGCCGTCACGGCCGAAGGCCGGATCACGCACGGCTGCCTCGGTCTTTACGACGATGCGACGGAGGAGGCGCTCGGTTCAACGCTCGCGCGCGCCCGGCGACAGGCGCCGCTGATGCCGGTCGCGATCCAGCTCGCGCACGCCGGGCGCAAGGCTTCGTCGGCGCTGCCGTGGAAAGGCGGCAAGCTGATTCCGCTTGCGCAAGGCGGATGGACGCCGGTGGCGCCGTCCGCGATTGCGCATGCCGACGGCGAGCACGCGCCGACCGCGCTCGATGCTTCGGGCCTCGCGGCGATCCGCGACGCGTTCGTGACCACCGCGCAGCGCGCCGAACGCTGCGGCGTCGACGCGATCGAGCTCCACATGGCGCACGGCTACCTGCTGCATGAATTCCTTTCGCCGATCGCAAATCGGCGCAGCGACGCGTACGGTGGAAGCTTCGCGAACCGGATTCGTTTTCCGCTGGAAGTCTTCGATGCCGTGCGCGCGGCGTGGCGCGCGGATCGTCCGCTCGGCGTGCGCATCTCGGCGACGGACTGGGTCGACGGTGGGTGGTCGCTCGACGAGTCGATCGAGCTCGCGCGCGAGCTCAAGGCGCGCCGCTGCGACTGGATCGACGTCTCGGCGGGCGGCGTATCGCCCGCGCAGAAGATCCCGGCGCCGACGCCCGGTGTGCATGTGCCGTTCGCACGCGAGATCCGCCGCGCGACGGGAGTCACGACGATCACCGTCGGGCTCGTGACCGATCCGAAGCACGCGGATTCGATCATCGCAGCGGGCGACGCCGACATGGTCGCGCTCGCCCGGGCGATGCTGCGCGATCCGCGATGGCCGTGGCGCGCCGCTGCGGCGCTCGGCGGCACGGTCGCCGAAGTGCCGCAATACGGTCGCTCGCTCACGAAGGACATGGCCGCGATCTTCGAGGGATTCGCCGTCGCGCAACGCTGAGGTACAATAGTGGTTTCGAATTGCACGACAAGGAGGTGATGCCTATGGCCGAACGAGCCCGAACCCGCCGAAACACCCTCGAGCGTCGTTGCCTCGGCAAGGCGTACAAGCGCCTTTTCGTCGGTTCGACGAAAGGCGTCTTCAAGATGCTCGAGAAAATCAAGAAGGCCTGAGCCGCCTTCTCCCGGGCGCGTCCGCGCGCCACGTCTCATCGGAAGGGGCCGCGGATAGCGGCCCTTTCCATTTCTTGTCGGCAGCGACGGGCACGGCGATGCCCGAGCCGCTGTCCAGGCGCCCACCGGCTCCGCACCCATGCCTTTCGCGTATTACGCAAAGCTCTCCGCCGCCCGCCAGCGCATCTATCGAAAGAGCGACGCCATCGAGCGCCTCGATCTGCCGGCAGGCGTGGACGAGGGCGCGCGCGTCGCGCGCATCCGCGAGGCGCTCTCGCGCGACGACCGCGGCACCGTCCAGGCGGCAAGCCAGGGGCTCATCGATTCACTCGTCGCCGGCTACCGCGTGCAGAAGATCCGGGTTCGCGTGCTCGCGCAGCGTCCAGCAGACGAGAGCGGGGAGCTCCACGGTCTCTACGAACCCGAAGACGAAGGAGAGACCGCGAAGATCACCGTCTGGATGCGTACGGCGGCGCGGCGCGACGTCGTGGCGTTCAAGACGTTCCTGCGAACGCTCGTCCACGAGCTGTGCCATCACCTCGACTACGAACTCTTCGAGCTTCCCGAGACGTTTCACACCGAGGGCTTCTACAAGCGCGAATCGACCCTCGCCAACGCGCTGTTCGCGCAAGAGAGCGCGTCAGTTGGTCCGGGCTGAGCGCGCGTCGTTCGGTTCGCTGAGCCCGCGTCGTTCGGTTCGCTGAGCCCGTCCCGACGGCGGCCGGTTCGTACCAAGCAGGGCCGGGGCTTCTACGGCTGCCCGATTTGGGGTAACATCCTCGCTCCCCCGAGGAGCGTTGCAACAGGGTGCCCGCCATCCTGCCAGGCTCGGGGTCAACCCTTGCAACCGCGCTCGTTGATCCGTGCCCGCGCACGAGGTGACGAGAGCGAATACCCACCTCCGCCAGCGCGGTCACCAACGATGGAGTGACCGATGAACGCTGCTACCGACGCCAAGAACTTCGCTGACTTCCGGGTCGCCGACCTCTCGCTCGCCGAGTGGGGCCGCAAGGAGATAGCGATTGCCGAAACGGAAATGCCCGGGTTGATGGCGATCCGCGACGAGTTCGCCCCGCAGCAGCCGCTGCGCGGCGCCCGCATCGCCGGAAGCCTGCACATGACGATCCAGACCGCCGTGCTGATCGAGACGCTGCAGGCGCTGGGCGCGAACGTTCGCTGGGCGTCCTGCAATATCTATTCGACGCAGGATCACGCTGCCGCCGCGATCGCGAAGCGCGGAACGCCGGTGTTCGCGTACAAGGGCGAGACGCTCGAGGAATACTGGGATTTCACGCACCGGATCTTCGAATGGAGCGATGACGCGAAGGCCGGGTTGACGCCGAACATGATCCTCGACGACGGGGGCGATGCGACGCTGCTGGTCCACCTGGGCGCGCGCGCCGAATCCGAACGGTCCTGCATCTCGAATCCGGCGAGCGACGAGGAGTTCGCGCTGTTCGCCGCGATCGCGAAGCGCCTGTCCTCCGATCCACACTTCTACTCGCGGATCAAGGCGAACATCAAGGGCGTGACCGAGGAGACGACAACCGGCGTGAAGCGCCTCTACCAGATGCACGCCGAAGGCCGCCTCGGATTCCCGGCGATCAACGTCAACGACTCGGTGACGAAGTCGAAGTTCGACAACCTGTACGGCTGCCGCGAGTCTCTCGTCGATGGAATCAAGCGCGCGACCGACGTGATGGTCGCCGGCAAGGTCGCGGTCGTCGCCGGCTACGGCGACGTGGGCAAGGGCAGCGCGCAGGCGCTGCGCGCGCTTTCCGCGCAGGTGTGGATCACCGAGATCGACCCGATCTGCGCGCTGCAGGCGTCGATGGAGGGCTATCGCGTCGTGACGATGGACTACGCGTGCGACAAGGCCGACATCTTCGTCACCGCAACCGGCAACATCGACGTGATCACGCACGAGCACATGAAGCGGATGAAGAACAACGCGATCGTCTGCAACATCGGCCACTTCGACAACGAGATCGACGTCGCCTCGCTCAGGCGTTACACGTGGGAGAACATCAAGCCGCAGGTCGACCACGTGATCTTCCCGGACGGAAAGCGGATCATCCTGCTCGCCGAGGGGCGCCTCGTGAACCTCGGCTGCGGGACCGGGCATCCGTCGTACGTGATGAGCTCGTCGTTCACGAACCAGGTGATGGCGCAGATCGAGCTGTGGAGCGACGCTCAGCGCGGCAGCGGCAGGTATCCGGTCGGCGTCTACGTGCTGCCCAAGCACCTCGACGAGAAGGTCGCGCGGCTGCAGCTCTCGAAGCTTGGAGCGATGCTGACGCCGCTCTCCGCGAAGCAGGCGCGCTACATCGGCGTCGACGTCGCGGGCCCCTACAAAGCAGAGACGTATCGCTATTGATGGCGCTGCCGACGACCGGCGGCGAAGGGTATCGAAGATGCGAATCGCGGTAATGGCCACGGGTGGAGTCGGCGGCTACTTCGGCGCGAAGCTCGCGCAGGCCGGGCATGACGTGTCGTTCGTCGCGCGCGGCAGGCATCTCGCAGCGATGCGCGAACGCGGCCTGACAGTGAAGAGCGGGGGCGCTGAAATCCGGATCGCGCGGCCGACGCTCGTCGAGGATCCCGGCACGCTCGGTCCTCTCGACGTCGTCCTTTTTGCAGTCAAGCTCTGGGACACCGAAAGCGCGGCCGAAGCGATCCGGCCGCTCGTCGACAAAGGCGCCGCCGTCGTCCCGTTCCAGAACGGCGTCGAGAGCATCGAGCGGATCGGCGCGGTCGTCGGACCGACGGCCGTGCTGGGCGGCGCTGCGTATATCGCAGCGACGATCGCCGATCCCGGAGTCATCGCGCACACCGGAACGATGGCGCGGCTGCGTTTCGGCGCGGTGATCGCGTCGCAGCAGCGCGTTGCCGAAGCATTGTTCGCAGCGTGCAAGGACGCGGGAATCGATGCCGAGCTCTCCAGCGATATCAGGCGCGCGATCTGGGAGAAGTTCGCGTTCCTCGCGGCGTTCTCGGGGATGACGAGTGTCGCGCGGCAGCCGATCGGCGTCGTGCGCGCGGACCCCGATTTGCGCGCGGTGCTCGAGGCGGCAATTCGCGAAGTGTGGACGCTTGCGCGTGCCCGCGGCGTGGCCCTCGCCGACGATTTCGTCGCGCAGCAGATGAAGTTCGCCGACGCTCTTCCCGCGGAGATGCGCTCGTCGATGCAGAACGACCTCGCCGCCGGCAATCGCCTCGAAGCGCCGTGGCTCTGCGGCGCGGTCGCGCGTATGTCCGAGGCAGCCGGGCTCAAAGCGCCAGTCAACGCGACGCTCTACGCGACGTTGAAACCTTATTGCGCCGGTGCGGCGCGCACAAACTGAGGGCCGACAACGCATGGATTTTTCAACATGCGCTCACGTCGGCTCCGGAGGCCGTTAGATGCGACTGCTCCTCGTCTGGCTCATCAACGCGGTGGCGCTCCTCGCGCTGCCCTACGTGTTTCCGTGGGTGAAGGTCGATACGTTCACTGCTGCGCTGATCGCCGCACTCGTCCTCGGTCTCATCAATACGCTGATCCGGCCGTTGCTCATCCTGCTGACTCTGCCGGTGACGCTGCTGACGCTCGGGCTTTTCATTTTCGTGATCAACGGGCTTCTTTTCTGGTGGGTCGGCTCGTTCGTCACCGGTTTCCACGTGAGTGGATTCTGGTCCGGGGTCTTCGGCGCGATCGTCTACAGCGTGATCTCGTGGCTGCTGTCGTCGCTCCTGCCGAAGAAGAGCGGCTGATCGAATGCCGCACGCGGTCGTCATCGACGCAGCTCGTTTACCGTGAACAGCAGTCCCGAGTCCAAAGCAGGCTCAGCGGGCGACACGCATCGCGTGTTCAGCCTCGAATTCTTTCCCCCGCGCACGCCTGAAGGGATCGAAAAGCTTCGCGCGACGCGGCGTCAGCTCGCCCAGCTCGCACCGGCGTTCTGCTCCGTTACGTTCGGCGCCGGCGGATCGACGCGCGAAGGAACGCTGTCGACGGTGCTCGACTTTCGCGCCGACGGGCTCGAGGCCGCGCCGCACATTTCGTGCATCGGCGGATCGTGCGCGTCGATCAGCGACGTGCTGGCCAGGTACAGGTCGCATGGAATCCATCACGTCGTCGCGCTGCGCGGGGACCTGCCGTCGGGAACGATCGACACCGGCGACTTCCGCTACGCGAGCGATCTCGTCGCGTTCATCCGCAAGGAGACCGGCGATCATTTCCACATCGACGTCGCCGCGTATCCCGAGTACCACCCGCAGGCGCGCAGCGCGCAGGACGACCTCGACGCGTTCAAGCGCAAGGTCGAAGCGGGTGCCGACTCGGCGATCACCCAATACTTCTACAACCCCGACGCGTACTGGCATTTCGTCGACGCGTGCGGCGCAGCCGGCATCACGCTTCCGATCGTTCCAGGGATCATGCCGATCAGCAGCTTCGTCAAGCTCGCACGTTTCTCCGATGCGTGCGGCGCCGAGATCCCGCGCTGGATTCGCAAGCGCTTCGAAGGTTACGGCGACGATGTCGCGTCGATCCGCGCTTTCGGGCTCGACGTCGTCACCGAGCTCTGCGACAGTTTGCTGGCGCGCGGCGCGCCTGGATTGCACTTCTACACGCTGAACCAGGCGTCGCTGACGACGACGATCTGGCAGCGCCTCGGCCTGTGAGTCGCAGGCGCCGCGCGAGCGTTGCGGCGCCCTCTTCGGACGCTAGCGTCCGGGCGTGAACGACACGAGCTCGATAACGCCGTACTGGGCGCGGATCGTCGCGCCTCCGTGCTCGCCGCTCTTCTCGACGTATTGCGCGCGGCGTTCCTCGCGGACGATCGCCTTCGCGGCCGGCGCGTACCACACGGTGTAGTTGCACGTGGTGGCGAAGCGCCAGAACGTTTCGTCGTCGAGGCGCATCACCATCCAAAGCTTGATCGCGTCGAACGTTCCGGCGGGTGTAGTGACCTTCTCCCACCCGCTCACGCTCACGTAGCGGTTGATCTGCCCCCGCGCCTTCGTGAACTCGTTGAAGTTCCAGACCCACTGATTCCAGACCTTCCCCGGGGCGAGCGGAAAGTCATAGCGGTGGAGCGGCTCCTCGAAGCGCCGAGTCGCGTTGTCGAAGATGGCTCCGACCTTCACCTGCCCCGGCGCCGACCACAGCTCCGTGCGCGTCAGGTCGAGCCCACCCTTGAGCGTGATCCGCGCCGCAATGCCGTCCGCGCCGATCGTCGTCACCTCGTGGGTTTCGTCCCATTCGGTCTTGACGCGAAAGCCGTCGTCGCCGTGGTACACCCAGCGATCGCCGACACGATAAGCGGGGCCCTCTGCGGCCGAACCCGAACCCGTGCTTCCTGGAACGCCGGCGCCACCAACGAGCGCGGCGAGCGACCCGACGGCGAAGCTCATCGTGAGCGAACGGGCGAGGCTTGTCATGAGGGACCTCCGTGTTCTTCAGCGGCGGCGGCCGTAGGCCGCTGAGCCGCCGGCGATCATCGGTCGCTTTCAGCGGCCCGGCGCGAACGACATAAGCTCCACCACGCCGAATTGGGTGCGAATCGTCCCTGCGCCTCCGGAGCTGTCGTTGCTCTTTTCGACGTATTGCGCCGCGCGTTCCTCGCGCACCACGGCTTTCACCGCCGGCGCGTACCACACCGCGTAGTTGCAGGTCGTTGCATAACGCCAGAACGTCTCGTCGTCGAGACGCATGATGACCTGCATCTTGATCGCGTCGAACGTTCCCGCGGGCGTCGTGACCTTCTCCCATCCGCTCACGTTCACGTAGCGGTTGATCTGCCCCCGCTCCTTCGTGAACTCGTTGAAGTTCCAGACCCACTGGTTCCAGACTTTCCCTGGCGCAAGCGGGAAGTCGTAGCGCTGGAGCGGCGCGTCGAAGCGACGTGTCGTGTTGTCGTAAACGGCGCCGACCTTGACCTGCCCCGGCGCCGACCACTGCTCCATTCGTGTCACATCGAGTCCGCCCTTGAGCGTGATGCGCGCGGCAACGCCTTCGGCGCCGATCGCCGTCACCTCGTGGGTTTCCTCCCACTCGGTCTTGACGCGAAAGCCGTCGTCGCCGTGGTAGACCCAACGATCGCCGACGCGATAAGCGGGGGCTTCTGCGGGCGGACCCGAACCGGCGCTCCCTGGGGCACCGGCGCAACCGGCAAGCCCTGAAAGCGCGCCGATGGCGAAGCCGATCGCGATCGGACGGGGGAGCGCTGCCATGCGGACCTCCTTTCGTCAGGAGAGTGCTAACAGCGCCGCCCGCGCGCCTGTTCCTCTTTCTTCGACTGCTATTCGCCGCGGTCGGTGATTGCGCCGATGCTCGCCGTCGAGACGAGCCTGCGGTACTTGGCGAGAAGTCCCCGCGTGTACCGCGGCGGTGGCTGCCGCCACGCCGCCCGCCGGCGCGCGAGCTCGTCGTCGCCGATATTGAGCTGTATGAGCAGCCGATGCGCGTCGATCGTGATCGAATCGCCTTCCTGGATCAGTGCGATCGCGCCCCCGACGTACGCCTCCGGTGCAACGTGCCCCACGACCATCCCCCAGGTGCCGCCCGAGAAGCGGCCGTCGGTGAGGAGCCCGACCGATTCGCCGAGTCCCTGGCCGATCAACGCCGACGTAGGCGCGAGCATCTCCTGCATCCCCGGGCCGCCTTTCGGTCCTTCGTAGCGGATCACGACGACGTCGCCGGCCTTGATCTTCTTTGCCAGGATCGCGTCCATTGCGGCGACCTCGGAATCGAACACGCGCGCGGGGCCGGTGATCGACAGATTCTTGAGACCGGTGATCTTGGCCACGCATCCTTCCGGCGCGAGGTTTCCCTTGAGGATCGCGAGATGTCCCTGTGCGTACACCGGATCCGCCCACGGGCGAATCACTTCCTGCCCCGCCGCGGGTTCGTCGGGAATCGGAGCAAGCTCCTCGGCGAGCGTGCGCCCGGTGATCGTGATGCAGTCACCGTGGAGCAGCCCGTGATTGAGAAGCATCTTCAGAACCTGTGGCACGCCGCCCGCGCGATGAAAGTCGACAGCGACGAAACGCCCCGACGGCTTCAGCTCGCAGAGCACGGGGACGCGCTTTCGCATCCGCTCGAAGTCGTCGATCGTCCAGGGCACTTCGGCGGCCGCGGCGATCGCGAGATAGTGAAGAACGGCGTTCGTCGAGCCGCCGGTGGCCATCACGAGCGCGATCGCGTTCTCGATCGACTTGCGCGTGATGATGTCGCGCGGCTTCAAGTCGCGCTTGATCGCGTCGACGAGCACGCGCGCGGACTGCGCGGCCGAATCGGCCTTCTCGAGATCGGGCGAAGCCATCTGCGAGCTTCCGAGCAGGCTCATGCCGAGCGCTTCGAACGACGAGGACATCGTGTTCGCCGTGTACATTCCGCCGCACGCGCCAACGCTCGGACAGGCGTTGCGCTCGATGCCGTCGTAGTCTTCTTTCGACATCTTGCCGGCGGCGTACGCACCGACCGCCTCGAACGGCGACACGATGGTGAGCGCTTGTCCTTTCCATTGGCCCGGCAAAATCGTGCCGGCATAGACGAATATGCCCGGAACATTGATGCGCGCCATCGCCATCATGCTGCCCGGCATGTTCTTATCGCATCCGCCGACGCAGACAACGCCATCCATCAGCTGGCCCTGGACGGCAACCTCGATCGAGTCCGCAATCACCTCACGCGAAACGAGCGAATACTTCATGCCCTCCGTACCCATGCCAATGCCGTCCGTCACCGTAGGGAAGCCGAAGACCTGCGGCATCGCGCCGGCACTTTTCAGTGCATCCATTGCGCGATCGACGAGCGGCTGGATGCCGGCGTTGCACGGATTCATCGTGCTGTGGCCATTCGCAACGCCAACAATCGGTTTCTCAAAGTCGCGGTCACCGAACCCGACCGCACGCAA
>DASSGI010000031.1:0-6232 GCA_035857655.1 Casimicrobiaceae bacterium
CTTCGGCCAGATCGAGCAGCAGGGCACGCCCGACGAGATGTACAACCGACCGCAGACGCAGTTCACCGCGGAGTTCATGGGCAGCAACAATCACTTGCCGGGCACGATCGCCGAAGTCGCGAACGGCCGCGCGCTGCTCAAGGGCGAGGGCTTCCAGTTGTGGGGCGCCCGTCGCGGCGGCTTGAAGGTTGGCGACAAGGCGACAGGCGTGATCCGGCTCGAGCGCACGAAGATGGCGGGCGCTCCCGGCGACAATCGTGTCGCAGCCGAGCTCGTCACCGCGATGTTCATGGGCGACCGGAGCGAACATCTGTTCAAGATCGGCTCGCTGCGGCTGCGCTGCTACGGCGAGGCGAGCGGTTCCTCGCGCTTTCTCGAGCTGCCCGCCGACGATCTGTGGCTGTTCCCGGGCACAGCCTAGGGAGACGATTCGATGAACGTCGAGAACTGGCTCGAGACCGCGAAGCCGCTGCTCATCGCGTTCGCGCTCAAAGTCGTCGGCGCGATCGGCGCATTCATCGTCGGGCGGATGCTGATCGGCTTCGCGACGTCGCTCGTGACCAAGGCGCTCGAGCGGCAGAAGGTCGACCCGACGATCGTCAAGTACCTGGGATCGCTGATTGCAATCGCGCTCAACATCGTCCTGATCGTCGCGATCCTCGGCTTCTTCGGCGTCGAGACGACGTCGTTCGCCGCGCTGGTCGCCGGCCTCGGCGTCGCCATCGGCGCTGCGTGGGGCGGACTGCTGTCGAACTTCGCCGCGGGCGCGTTCATTCTCGTGCTGCGGCCGTTCAAGGTAGGCGACTACGTGCTGGCCGGCGACGTCGAGGGTACGGTGCGGATGATCGGACTCTTCAGCACGGTGATCGATAGCGCCGACAACGTGCAGACGCTCGTCGGCAACGCAAAGATCATGAACGGAACGATCAAGAACTTCAGCGCCAACACGTACCGCCGCGTCGACCTGACGGCGCAGGTCGATCATAGCGTCGATCCGACCGATGCGGTGCGGCGGCTCAAGGAAGCCATTCCGAAGATCGCCAACGTGCTCGCCGAGCCGAAGCCCGACGTCGAGATCATGAGCTTCAACGAGCGCGGCGCAGTCCTCGCGGTGCGGCCGTACTGCAACACCGCGCACTTCTGGCAGGTGTACTTCGACACCAACCGCACGATCCGCGAAACTTTCGGCGCCGCCGGGTATCCGGTACCGCAGGCGCACAACGTGGTGCGCGCGTCACCCGAGCCTTTGCACTGACGAAAGAGGAGGCAGCACATGGGAATGCTCGATGGAATCCTGGGAAACCTCATGGGTGGCGCGATGGGCGGCGCCGGCGCGCAACAGAATCCGCTGATGCGGATCGCTCTGCAGATCCTGCAGGAGAATGGCGGGATCGAGGGTGTGCTCGACAAGTTTCGCCAGGGCGGCTATGCCGACCAGGCCGCCTCGTGGCAGAGCACCGGGCAGAACCTGCCGATCTCCGGCTCTGCGCTGCAGGAAGTGCTCGGGTCGGGCACGATCGGCCAGATCGCGCAGCAGCTCGGACTGTCGCACGGCGAAGCCGCGGGCGGTCTCGCGCAGATCCTGCCGCAGCTGATCGACAAGATGACTCCGTCGGGGACGGTGCCCGACAATCACGACGATCTCGTCGAGCAGGCGCTCGCGATGCTCACGAAATCGAGGCCGGTCTGACGCTTTGCTTTCATCCGCCCGCGCGCGACCATCACGCGCGTCGTTGCGCTACAATTCACGGGCCGGGTGACCGCACTCACCCGGCCTTTTTGCATCTGAAGCGCCCCTCTTGGATCAACCCACCCTCTTCACCGCTCTCGTTCTGGGCATCGTCGAGGGCCTGACCGAGTTCCTCCCCGTCTCCTCGACCGGCCACCTGATCGTCAGCGGATCGCTGCTCGGCTACACCGGCGAACAGGCGAAGACGTTCGAGATCGTGATCCAGGCCGGCGCGATCCTCGCCGTCTGCTGGGAATTCCGCGCGAAGATCGCAACGGTGCTGCGCGGAATCTTCACCGATCGAGCCGCGCAGCGCTTCGCCGCGAATCTCGTGATCGCGTTCGTTCCGGCGGCCGCGCTCGGCCTCGTGTTCGGCAAGGCGATCAAGGCGCATCTGTTCGCGCCCGTTCCGGTCGCCTGCGCGTTCATCGTCGGAGCCTTCGTCATCATCTGGGCCGAGCGACGACAGCGATCACGGCCCGAGACCATCCGCATCGCATCGATCGACGAGATGCGCTGGAGCGATGCGCTCAAGGTCGGCTGCGCGCAGGCGCTCGCCCTCATTCCCGGCACGTCGCGTTCCGGAGCGACGATAATCGGCGGAATGCTGTTCGGCATGTCGCGCGTCGCCGCGACCGAGTTCTCGTTCTTCCTCGCGATACCGACGCTGTTCGCGGCGACGATCTACTCGGCGTGGAAGGACGCGTCGCTGATCGGCGCGCGGGCGTTTCCCGCCTTCGGCGTGGGCTTCGTCGCCGCGTTCGTCTCCGCGTTCGCCTGCGTGCGCTGGCTGATCCGCTACGTCGCACATCACGACTTCATCCCGTTTGCCTGGTACCGGATCGCGTTCGGTGCCGTGATCATCGTCACCGCGTACGCCGGTCTCGTGAAGTGGGATTGACCGGGCGCAACGCGCCGTGGATCGGCCCCGTGTGCTCGGTCCTGGGCGTGCTGGGCTTCTCGTTCAAGGCGATCCTGATCAAGCTCGCCTATGCGTGGCATCCGGTCGATGCGGTCACGCTGCTCACGCTGCGGATGCTGTTCGCCGCGCCGTTCTTCGTCCTGATGGCATGGTGGTCGGGTCGCCGGGCCGACGCGCGCCCGATCGCCATACGCGATTGGCGGATGCTCGTGTGGCTCGGCTTCATCGGCTACTACCTCTCGAGCCTGCTCGACTTCATCGGCCTCATGTACATCACGGCGGCGCTCGAGCGTCTCGTGCTCTACCTCTATCCGACGATCGTGCTGGTTCTCTCGATCGTAGTCCGCGGGCGACGGGTCGTTCCGCGGGAGGTCGTCGCGCTCGCCGTTTCGTATGCGGGGATTGCGCTCGTCTTCGCGCACGATCTGCATTTCGGCGGAGACGCGCACGCGCTGTGGTTCGGCGGCGCTCTGGTATTCACCAGCGCAATCACGTATGCGGTCTACCTGATCGGCGCCGGCGACGTGATCGCGCGACTCGGCAGCATGCGCTTCATCGCGTGGGCGATGCTCGCCTCGTCCGTGTTCGTATTCGCGCAATTCGCGCTGACCCGAAGCGTCGATACGCTCGCCGTGCCGCCGTCGATCTACGCGCTGTCGCTCGCGATGGCGGTTTTCTCGACAGTGCTGCCGACGTGGCTCATCGCCGAAGCGGTGCGCAGGCTCGGCGCGAACACGTCGTCGCTGATCGGCTCGCTCGGACCGGTGTTCACGATCGGCCTCGGTGCGATGATCCTGGGCGAGGCCGTCCACTGGGTCCAGCTCGCAGGCGCCGCGCTCGTGCTCGCCGGGGTGACGCTCGTCACGCTGAAGCCCGTGCGCGTGCGCGATCGCGCGACGCAAGCCGCCGCCGAAACGACGGGAACGTAGCGGAAGCGCGCGTCGGGCTTCGACTTCGTCAGGCACGATTACTTTCCCGCCGCGCGGAAGAAGCTGCGCGTACCCATCAAGGTCGGGGGACGCTGCTATGGTGTAGCGCAGTGGCTGCGTTTGAAAATGGACGACACGATCACGTACGAAAACCATCCGTCGACCAAGACGCCCGCCGCCACCTGGCAGACGTGTCTGTACCGCTTTCCCACCCCGATTGACGTCAGGCCCGGGTCAAACGGCCCTCGTAGAAGCCGCACACAACCGGCGGGACGTATGGTTCTTTTGTGAAGGTCTGGAGGAGCAGGGAATATCCTGATCCCCCGAGCGGCAGTCCGGCCCGGTTTCAGAGCGCGCGCGACGCCGCGCAGGCGCCGCCCCATTCGCGACGTCAGTCGAACTTCCGCAGGTCTTCGATCACCTTGCCGTCGTTCGGCAACTCGCCGGGCGCGTGAAACGCGACCTCGCCGCGCAGCTTCGTGACGTCGCGAATCGACGCGACGATCGCGTCGGCGTTCGACGAGCGATTCGCGGCGACCTCGAGGTGCAGCGTCATCCGATCTCCGCCGTCGGCCGTGTCGACGACGAGCCGCGCCCTGCCGAGCTCAGGATGGCGCGCGACGACCGCAGCGACTTGCGCCGGATGCACGAACAGGCCCTTCACCTTCGTCGTCTGGTCGGCGCGTCCCATCCAGCCCTTGATGCGCAGGTTCGTCCGCCCGCAGGGACTCGCGCCGGGAAGGACCGCGGAAAGATCACCGGTGCCGAAGCGGATCAGCGGATAGTCGGTGTTCGCGAGCGCGGTCACGACGACTTCGCCGACTTCGCCGGGAGCGACCGGATCGGCGGTGCCGGGGCGAACGATCTCGACGAGCACGCCTTCGTCGACGACGAGCCCCGAGCGCGCTTCGGTTTCGTAGGCGACGTTGCCGAGATCCGCCGATCCGTAGACCTGGAAGCCCGCGATCCCGCGCGCGAGCAGCGCGTCGCGCAGGCTCGCCGGGAAAGGCTCGGCTGAGACGAGCGCCTTCGTGAGGCTCGCGATTTTCACGCCCAGTTCGTCGGCCTTCTCGACGATGATCTTCAGGAACGACGGCGTCCCGACATAGCCCGCGGGCTCGAGATCGGCGATCGCATGCACCTGCTGTTCGGTCTGGCCGGTGCCGCCCGGAAACACTGTGCAACCGAGCGCATGCGCGCCCGTCTCGAACATCGAACCGGCGGGACTGAAGTGATATGCGAAGCAGTTGTGGACGAGATCGCCCTTGCGAAATCCCGCGGCGTAGAGCGCGCGCGCCATTCTCCAGTAATCGTCGCCGCGGCCCTCGGGCTCGTAGATCGGCCCGGGAGACGCAAACACTCGCGCGGGACCTGCTGCACCGCGTCCCCAGAGAGACGCCGCGAACCCGCCGAACGGGCGAGCTGCCTTCTGAATTTCGAGCAGCGCCGACTTGCGCGTGACGGGAACCTGCGCGAGCGCCGCGCGCGTCGTCACCGCGGCAGGATCGACGTCGGCGAGGATGCGCGCGAGCGCCGGCGCATTCGCCTTCGCGTGCGCGATCTGGCGTGCGAGCCGCCCGAGCTGCTCGCGCTCGCGCAACTCCGGGTCGCGGGTCTCGAGCGCGTCGAAATGTCCTGACATGTGCTCTAGGCGAGCCAGCGCTTGCGACGACGATAATGTTTGACGTCGCGGAACGATTTCCGCCCGGCGGTCGACAACCCGAGATAGAACTCCTTGACGTCCTCGTTCTGCGCGAGCTCGGCCGCCGCGCCATCCATGACGACGCGGCCATTCTCGAGGATGTAGCCATAATCGGCGAAGCGCAGCGCCACCATGGTGTTCTGCTCGGCGAGCAGGAACGACACGCGCTCCTTTAAGTTCAGGTCGCGGACGATCTCGAAGATTTCCTCGACCAGCTGCGGCGCGAGGCCCATCGACGGCTCGTCGAGCAGGATCATCTTGGGGCGCGCCATCAGCGCGCGGCCGAGCGCGGTCATCTGCTGTTCGCCGCCAGACGTGTAGCCCGACTGGCTCCCCCGCCGCTCCCTCAGTCGCGGGAAGTACGTGTATACGAGCTCCAGGTCGCGTTTGAGGTCTGCGCGGCCCACGCCTCGCGTGAAGGCGCCGGTGAGAAGATTTTCCTCGACCGTGAGATGCTGGAAGCAGTGGCGGCCTTCCATGACCTGGCACACGCCCATCCGCACCAGTTCGTTCGGCGTCAGCCGGTCGACGCGCCGGCCCATGAACTCGATCGTGCCCTTGGTGACGTCGCCGCGCTCGGCTCGGATCAGGTTCGAGATCGCCTTCAGCGTCGTCGTTTTGCCCGCGCCGTTCGCGCCGAGCAAAGCGACAATCTTGCCCTCGGGCACGTGCAGCGACACCCCCTTCAACACCAGGATCACGTGGTCGTAGATGACCTCGATGTTGTTGACCGCCAGGTACGCGCTCGCGGCGGCGGACCCGGCGGCCGGTGTGACAGCGGACATCGGAGCTTCCGATGACGCGGGGCCTACGACTCCTTCCCGCAGTCGCGCGGCGTGATGTTCTTTTCCTTGGCGTAGGCGGCCGCGGACTGCTCGACCATCCCGCGGACGAGCTCGCGGTCGGGCTGGATCCAGTCGGAGATGACCTTCCACTGATTGCCGTCCCAT
>DASSGI010000032.1:0-5777 GCA_035857655.1 Casimicrobiaceae bacterium
CGTATGCCTATTTTTCGCCGCGGCCCACGAGTCGGAAGCGCAAGGCACACCCGCCGCTCGAATCGCTCGATCCACCGAGCATCACGCACTACGGCCACGGCTAACTCCGGGCCGAGTTCCTGACCGCCACGACGACCCGCCTCCGAGGCGGGTTTTGTTGCAGGCGCTTACGTCGCGACAAGGGATTCGGGCGCGAGCTGCGGGGCTTCCCACGCAGATGCCCGCGCAGTTAAGCTCCGCCTCGATCAAGCAGCAACCCAGTCGATGACATATATCCATATTGCCGCGCGCGATATGCGCGTCGTGACGGTGTCGGCGGCGACCCGGTGAAAGTGAGCTTTCTCGGCGTGGGTGCGCAGAAGGCGGGCACGACCGCGCTGGATTTCTATCTCCGGACCCATCCGGGCCTTTGCATGGCAAAGGTGAAGGAAGTCCATCTCTTCGACGACGACCAGACGTTCGCCAGGCGCTCGCTCGACGGCTATGCCGAGTATCACCAGCATTTCGCGCCGACGTCGAGCACGCAGATGGTGGGCGAGATCACGCCCGCGTACATGTACTGGAACGACGCGCCGCGGCGGATCTCGGAGTACAACCCGGCGATGAAGCTGATCGCCGTGCTGCGCAACCCGATCACGCGCGCCTATTCGCAATGGAACATGCAACGTCAGACGGGCGCCGAGGAACTGCCGTTCTGGGGTGCGCTGCAGGCGGAGGCGGCGCGCCTGCGTGCGTCACTGCCGTATCAGAACAGAAAAGCCTCGTATGTGGATCGAGGTTTCTATTCGGGTCAGCTGCGCCGGGTCTGGTCGTTTTTTCCGCCCGAGCAGGTGCTCCTCCTGCGCTACGAAGAGCTTCAGCGCCGCCCCCACGAAACGCTGGGTAACGTGTTCGATTTTCTCGGTGTCGAGCGGCTGCCGCCGATCCCGCCGCGGGAAGCGCACGTTCGATCCTACGCGGGACGGATGTCGCGCCGCGAATGGACGTATCTCCACGAAGTGTTCGAGCTCGAGATCCGCGCGCTCGAGCGCATGCTCGCGTGGAACTGCGCGGAATGGCTTCGACCGCCGGACGATCTCGCGAACGAAGCGTGACGTAGGCGCAACTCACCGGTTCCTGGCGAAGCCTGGCGACTCGCACACAGGCGTCCTTCGACGAGGTCGCGTGGGTTACGCAACGCTTTCAATCGGTTGCGCCGCGGAGTTGAGATCGCGCAAAAAAAGCTGGCGTTGACGCGCGCGCTGGCATCCAATGACGGACTCACTGAGGCGAGTTGCCGATTCTTCGCCGGAGACCGGGATGCCGCACGACCGCTGTCCACACCTGTCGCAAGCGATGCTGCTGCTGCCGCTCCTTCGCGCGCAGCTGGGCGGCGTCGCATCGCGTTACTCGCTGCCGGAGGGACTCGAGATCGATCTGCTTCCGATTGTCGAGGACGGGCTCTTCGGCTACGAGGTCGTGCCGAACCGGGACACCCATACCTACATGACGATCGGCGCCGACGCGGATGATGCCCCGATCGTGCGCAGCAACCTCTATTGCGCGTCCGCGCCGAGCGCGCTCCGCGCCGCAACGGTCAGCGGACGCCCCTTGCTTCAGCACGAGCTCGATGCGTGGGACGAGATCGAGCAGCGCGATGTTCGCTATTCCGATTGGCGTTCAGCCGCTGCGGCCGTATGGGCGGAGCTTGCAAGGCTGTTTGCCGACACGCCTCGCTATGCGATCACAGTCCACGATGCGCGCCACGCCGCGTTCGACCAGGCGCTCGGAATCGCGCGATCACGGCTCCGCGGGTGCGATCCGTCGATCGAGTTCTGCGGTATCCCGGACGAGGCGCAATACGGCTACGTCCTGAAGGACGCACGCGGCGGCCACGGGAACCTGGTGCTCCGGTCCCGCGGCTCGTGGGAGCTCCACTGGACGACGCGGGCGAGCCACATCGACGAGCAGTGGCGAGCGAGTCCGTTCGATGGCGAAGCGCCATGGGCTTGCGCCGGCGAATCTCTCGTCGAGCTGATGCATCCGGTAGCGTTCCGGAGGCACGACGAGCGCAAAGCCGCCCGCCGGCGACGCTGACCGCGACCCTTGCGAGCCTCGTTGGTTGATTCGCGGCTCGGAACCGCGAGTTGCGCTACGGCGCGCCGGTAGGCGTCGACAGAGGCGAGAGCCCGCTCGGGTCGAGATGCTGTCGCTTCGGTAGGTTGCCCTGCCAGCCGCACTCGAGCGAAGTGCACTGGTAGCGAAGAACGGGCTGGTAAAGCGAATACAACCGGTCGATGATGCGGCGATGGACGCGCAGCACGGCGTCGCCGCATTTCGGGCATGAGGGCCGGGGTTGCCGATAGCCGCCAGTCATACCGCGATTTGACTTGAGGAGCGCAGGGAGGTTCCCGCGGGTGTTCACGAGTGTCTGCACGCTCAAAAGATGCTGAATTGCTTCCCGGCGACGATACCCGCGCGAGCTTTCTCTCAGCTGAAGCGAATCTGACCGATCGCCCCGACTGCAAATGTAGGCTCGGCGATCGAATGCGCGTAGGCAAGCGCCCATCGCGGTGTCGGTCATTGCCTACAGCCGCGGCGCTCGTTCTCGAACGCGAGCGTCGCGCGGGCCCGCTCCGACGATCAGGCGAACGCGTGCTGGCGCTTTGCGCGATAGAAAAGTCCGGCCGCGATCGTGACGTTGAGAAGATTCCAGCCGATGCCGTTCACGAATGCGGCGCGATACGAGCCGGTCAGGTCGAAGACGACGCCCGACATCCATCCGCCGAGCGCCATGCCGAAAAGCGTCGCCATCAGCACGAGACCGACACGGGCGCCCGCTTCGCGCGGCGTGAAGTACTCGCGAACGATGATCGCGTACGAAGGGACGATGCCGCCCTGAAAGAGGCCGAAGAGCGCCGAGATGACATAAAGCGAGGCGAGTCCGTCGAAGAACAGGAAAAGCGCGAGAGCGATGCCCTGGAGCAGCGAGCCCAGGAGCAGCGTGCGCAGCCCTCCGATGTGATCGCAGATCCAGCCCGAAGCGAGCCGGCTGACGATCCCGAAACCGAGCATCAGCGAGAGCATCTCGGCGCCGCGCGCCGGCCCGAAGCCCAGGTCGCCGCAGTAGGCGACGATGTGGACCTGCGGCATCGACATCGCGACGCAGCAGGAGAGCCCGGCGACGCACAGGATCGCCTGCAACGCGCCCGGCGTGAAGCCGAGCGGTTGCGCCGACGGATGCGCGCCGCGCACCGATGGTTGAGGGACGGCGAGGTCCGGGGGCCGCCGGCGCAGCACAAGGGCGAGCGGCAGCATCGCCACGATCGAGAAGATGCCGACGCCGACGAACGTCTGTCGCCATCCTGCCAGGTCGAAGAAATGTTGGAGGACGGGCGGCCAGATCGCGCCGGCAAGATAGTTGCCGCTCGCGCAAATCGCTACGGCGATTCCCCGGCGGCGCGTGAACCAGAGCGACGTGTCGGCAACGAGCGGAACGAACGTCGCCGCGTTGCCGAGCGCCCCGATCAGCAGGCACTGGGCGATTGCGAAGACCGCGAGATTCGGTGCGAGTCCGGCGGCGATGAAACCGACGCCCAGCGCGACGGTGCCGATCATGACCGGGACCATCACGCCGAAGCGGTCGGCGAGGCGCCCCATTAGAATCCCGCCGAAGCCGAACCCGATCATCGTCACCGTGTACGGAAGCGAGGCCTCCGAGCGGGTGATGCCGAAATCCGCCTGAATCGGTGGAAGCGCGACGGCCGCCGAGTACATGCCGACGCCGCCCAGCGCCATCAAGCCGAGCGAAGCAGTGAGGCGCGCCCACGCGTAAGGTGTCTCGAACTCCTGCTTCGCGGCGGTCATTGACGAAGTTTCGCATTTCGAGCATGGCGATCGGCCGTGGTGTTTAACGACTCACGCTTCGTATCGCGGCACGTTCTGCCGATCCGTGCATGTTTTGCGAACCTTTCGACGATGCGCCCGAGGACGGGCCGCCGTTGATTTGTCCCGAAGTCGGCATTCGGGAGGGACGCGAGAAGCTGGCACGAACGATGCACATCGAAGCGCGCTCCCCCGAGCGCTGAGGCTGTCGAGAGGATGGGGAGCAAGGGAACTGTTCACTACACGGTCATGATCGAGCTCGTTTCGGAAAATCTGTCGGTTCCCTATCGGAACCTGCGCTACCTCGTCGTCGACGACGATCCGGATCAGCGCTACCTCGTCGCGCGGACGCTCGGCGCGATGGGCCTCTCGAATGTCGTCGAAGCGACGTCGGGCGGCGACGCGCTCGAAGTGCTCGCGCGCGCCGACGAGCCGGTCGACGTGGTGATTTCCGACCTGCAGATGCCGGACGTCGACGGCATGGAGCTCATTCGGAAGATCGGCGAAAAGGCGCTTCCGGTTTCCGTGATCCTGGTGAGCGCGCTCGACGACGTGCTCCTCGGCTCCGCCGCGACGATGACGCAGGCCTACGGCGTGCACATCATCGGCACGATCTGCAAGCCAATCACTCGGGACAAGATCTTCGCCGTGCTGCGGCATTACGTCCCGCAGAACGCCCTTGTCGAAAGCTCGCCCGACAAGGCGTTTCCCGTCGAATCCGAGCAGGTCCTCGCGGGAATCGCCGCCGGCCAGTTCGAGCCCTTTTTTCAACCCAAGGTCGAGCTCGCGACGGGCCGCGTCGTCGGTGCGGAAGCGCTCGCGCGCTGGCGCCACCCCGCCTATGGCCTGCTCGGCCCGGAGACGTTCCTGCCGGCGCTCGCCCGCGCAGGCTATCTCGACGAGCTGTCGTGGATCATGCTCGCGCTGGCATCGCTCGAAGCCGGACGGTGGTGCAGCGCCGGCTTGAACCTGTCCGTCGCGGTCAATGTCTCGGCAACGTCGCTCGCCGATCCCAATTACGCCGACGCCGTCACGCAGATCGTCGCGGAGCAGGGGCTCGAGCCGAACCGGATGACGCTCGAGCTCACCGAATCGGAAGCGATTCGCAACGTCGCCGCCGCGCTCGAGAACGTCACGCGGCTGCGAATGAGAGGCTTCGGTCTCGCGATCGATGACTATGGCGTCGGCTATTCGTCGATGCAGGAGCTCTCGCGGATGCCGTTCACCGAGGTGAAGATCGACCGCTCGTTCGTGACCGCCGCCGCGGCAAGCGAGAAGCACAGGATGATGATCGCGCACACCGTCGAAGTGGCGCGTCTGCTCGGCCTCAAGACCGTCGCTGAAGGCGTCGAAACGAAGGCCGAGATGCAGCTGCTGCGCAGCCTTGGTTGCGACATGATGCAGGGTTTCCTGATCGCGGAGCCGATGGATGGCCGCGATCTGCTGCAGTGGACGATCGCGCGACGCGCGAACACGAGCGGCGACGCCACGGCTCCTCTCACCGAGCGCCTTTTCGGAACGTAGCCCGCCGGCGCCCGCCGGCGCCGCACCGTGCTGTCGCGCGTCTCGACGCTAGCGCTTGCGCAGCACCGCGAGGTCGTGCGTTGCGGTCATCCCGGGCACCGTGTCGACAACGTCGAAATACTGACCCCAGACACGGCGCACGTAGTCGTCCGAATGCGCGACGTTCACGTAGTAGTCCGGCTCGTCGATGAATTCGCGAATCTGGTCGTTGGCGCTCGTGACGACGAAGCCTTCGCGCGCCACCGAGTCGAGGTACGCGTCGAGCGCGGGTAACGGCAGTCCGGCGTAGTTCGCGACCGTCGTTCCGTGAAACGACAGCAGGACGATCGCCCCGGGCGCCGCGAGCCGGTGCAGCTCCGCAAGCCATGCATGCTGGTCGCGCTCGTGCA
>DASSGI010000033.1:0-2120 GCA_035857655.1 Casimicrobiaceae bacterium
TGGGGACGATCACTTCCGCGCCTTCCGGCGTGCGGATCATCGACGCGCGTACGCCGATTGACCGCACGACGCCACTCGAGTCGCCGACTTGCACCGCGTCGCCGGCGCTGATCGGGCGCTCGACCAGCAGAATCAATCCCGAGACGAAGTTGTTGACCACGCCTTGGAGCCCGAGGCCGACTCCGACGCCGATCGCGCCCGCGAGCAGAGTCACCTTGGTGAGATCGATACCCATCGCTGCCAGCGCGAGCAGCACACCTGCGGTGATCAAGCAATAGCGGATCACGGCGGATACCGCGAAGGAAACGCCATGATCGAGCGGAAACCGCGGCAACAGCTCGATCTCCAGGATAAATCGCAGCAACTTCACCAGGACGTAGGTACCTGCCAACACGGCGAGACTTGCGAAGATCGCCGCCATCGAGACCGTCGCGGCGCCGATGTGGAACCTGGTGTCGACCACGCTTTCGGCAAGCTGCACAGCCCAGTCGAGACGACCGACCAGGATCAGCATCCCGACCACCCATGCGCTCCAACCGACAACGCGAAGCGCGATCAGAGCGGCACGCCGGACCGATGCGGGGTCCCGACTCACGATCCGCAGCCGTTGCGCGGCGCGAGTCTCCGACAACGCGGCGACGAGCCCGTACAGGAGGTCGGTCGCAACGAAAACCAGCAACCCTAGTCCGGCCGCCCCGAGCACGACATTGCGCAGGACACGCGCAGGTCCCGCATAACCTGCGATCGCGGCCAGTACGGCCAGCGTGAGCAGAACGATGGCCGTGATGGCGACGCGTCGCGTCGTCACCGGCGACCAGCGCATCGCCTGCATCGACGCGCCGCGCCGCAGATCGACGATGAGTCCTCCAGCGACTGCAGCGCATTGCGCGATCATAAGCAGTCGGCCCTGAAGCGGAAGCGGATCGACGATCGGACCGACCAGGCCGAGCGAAACCATCGCCGCGGTCAGCATGAAGAGCGAAAGCGATCGGCCGTGAGCGAACATGGCCCGTGCCAAGAGGGCGGCCGGAATCGACATCAACGAAAAGGCGACGGCGTAGTACGAGGCAGGCCCCGCCGGGCCCAGCCAGACCAGCGCGAGCAACGTAAGCATGGCGGCAGCGGTGAACGGGGCCTCGAACAGTGCGGGCATCTCTCGGTCGAAAATGTCCTTCGCGTTTGCAAGCGACTTTCGCGCGGCGACAACCAGGAGCAGCGCGAGCGCGAAAGCGGCGACGGCTATGGCGGAAAGATGCACCGAGCGCGCGACCAGGAAGTCGGCGATTTGCGACGCCTCCGCGCGCGCACTTTCCCGAACGCGCTGGATGGCTGCGCCCTGAAGGTCGATGCGCCACAACGGTTCGCCGTGCGCAGCGCGCATCTGCGCCTCGAGCCGCAATCGACGATCGCCGATCTCGGTTCGCAACGCGCTTACGCGAGCCGACAATCGCAATGCGCGGCTCAACAGTTCCAACGCCTGATCGCGCTTGATGCGCAGGTCCTGCGCCAGTTCTTGGTTTCGTTTCGGAACGGCCTCGATGCGTCCGATGAGATCGGCCGCGGCGTTGCGTGCGCGCGCGGTCTGCAGCCATTGCGCCACGTCTGCGTCGTACGCGGCGAGCCGATCGAGGTCGGCGTCGAGGGCGTTCGTCTTCCCGTGGAGCATTTCGATCGTCGCGGTCAGCCGGCGATCGGACGCCCGAAGCATCGCCGCGAGGTCCGTCAGAGCAAACAATTTTTCGACGAGATCGAGCGAAACTTCGGCGGGAGGCTGCACGGCGGCGAGCGCCCGCTCGTCAGCGTCGATCTCGGTGCGCTGCTCGTCGAGCCACGCGGCATCGGAGAGCCGCTTGCCGATATCGCCCGCGGTCGTCTCGAGCGCCTCGAGCGCCGTGACGATCTCGGCAAGCGACGGGAGTGCCGCCTGCGCCGGCGTCGCCGCGCCCTTCGCGCTGGCGGCAGGCGGTGATTCGCCGGTTCCCGGCGCAGCCGCTACTGGTTCGCCGGCGCGGACTGCGGCGCAGACTCCGAACAGGACAAGCACGACCATGCCGTACCGGCCTACCTGTGTCCGAATCGCTCTACAGAATTCGTTCTTGCGGCTCAAACAGAGCCTCTAC
>DASSGI010000034.1:0-8924 GCA_035857655.1 Casimicrobiaceae bacterium
GTCGTGAAAGAGCGGAAGTTGTTGACGCAGGACAAATGGGACGAAGTGTTTTCGTTCGAAAATCTCATCAGCCCGAAGTTCGAGGCATAGCGGAGCGGGCTCGACAGCAGAAGCCGGTTACTGCCTTCACGGGTGCCGACAGCGGCACTGCGGCTGTCGCGTGCCGGCTCGGGGTAGCGGTGAACCCGAGTGGCTGGGCCAGGTAGCCCCGACCTTCCGTCCATTGATCCGCGGCGCGACCCGCGAGCTCTGGGGAGAGGAGGCTACATGACCCTGTCAATTGTTCTGCAATTCATCGTCGTGCTCGCGGCGATCTGGATGGGCGCGCGCTATTCCGGCGTCGGGCTCGGGCTGTGGGGTGCGGTCGGGTTGCTGGTGCTCGTCGTCGCGTTCGGCGTCAATCCGACGTCGCCGCCGATCGACGTGATGCTGATCATCCTCGCGGTGATCATGGCGGCGTCCGTAATGGATGCGGCGGGCGGCATCGACTTCCTGGTGCGCGTCGCCGAGCGGATCATCCGCGCGAATCCGAAGTACGTGACGATCGTCGCGCCGCTCACGACGTGGAGCTTCACGTTCGTCGCCGGCACCGGGCACATCGTGTATCCGCTGCTGCCGGTGATCTACGAGACCGCGCATCAGAGCGGAATACGGCCCGAGCGGCCGATGGCCGTGGCGACGATCGCCTCGCAGCAGGCGATCACCGCGAGCCCGGTCGCCGCGGCAACTGCGGCGATGATCGGCCTTTTCGCCGAAAAGGGTGTGACGCAATGGGGCCTGCCTCAGATCCTGATGATCTGCGTCCCGGCGACGCTGACCGGCGTGATTGCAGCGGCGATCGTCTCGATGTTCATCGGCAAGGAACTGAAGGACGACCCGGAATACCAGGCCGCCATCGCATCCGGGAAGATCAGCGCGCCAAAGGGGCTTTCCGCGACAACATTCAGTGCGATGCAAGCGAAGGAAGAGGCAGCGGGCCAGAGCCTTCTGAGAGAAGACGTCAATCCCCGCACGCGGAGCGCGAAGGCGGGTGGGGCGGCGGCCGCAGTTGCCGCGATTCCGGACGACCTCGCGGTAGTAGACGTACCGCCCATCCGCGTCGCGCGTCCGCCGGGCGCGAACGTGCGGTCCCCGACCGCTCCACCCGGTGACGCAGGCGCGACTGCGCACGAAGGCCGGCCGCCGCTCAAGGCCCATGCGAAGCTCTCGGCGTACGTGTTCCTCGCCGGCGTCGCGCTCGTCGTCCTGTTCGGGTTCTTCCCGTCGTTGCGCACGCTGCCGGGCGCGAAGAGCGCGTTGCAGATGCCGGTCGTCATCGAGATCGTGATGCTGGCGGTCGCTGCGGTGATGCTGCTTCTGACGAAGATCGACGTCGACACGATTCCGAAGACGGCGACGCTGCGCGCGGGTGTCGTCGCAGTCATCGGGATCTTCGGCCTCGCGTGGCTCGGCGACAGCTTCATCGGCGCGAACAAGGACGTGATCGTGCCGGCGATCGGTGCGCAAGCCGACGCGCATCCGTGGACGTTCGCGTTCGGCCTTTTCTTCGCATCGGTGCTGCTCTACAGCCAGGCGGCGACGACCCGCGCACTGATGCCTCTCGGGATCGCGCTCGGCATTCCGCCGCAGTTCCTGATCGCGATGTTCCCGTCGGTCAACGGGTATTTCTTCATTCCGACGTACGGCTCGCTGATCGCCGCGATCAACTTCGACCTGTCGGGAACGACGAAGATCGGCAAGTACGTGCTGAACCACTCGTTCATGATTCCAGGCGTCATCGCGACGAGCGTGGCGGTGATCACTGGCCTGTTCCTCGCGAAGATCATGTTCTGACGGGCCGCACGACCCAAAACCCAGTGAGACATCGCGCTCGATCCATCGCGGAGCGGGCGCGATCGTCGCGCTCCGCATTGCCGCCTCCGCTGCTCGCTACGCTAGAATCGGACCCGCGAAACCCGGCGGAGAGCGATGAAGATCGTCGAGATCACTTACCGGTACGGCGGCGGCGAAGCTGCGGCGCGCGACCGGCCCGAAAATGCGGCGGCGGCGCGCGAGCGGCTCGACCAGGGCAGCCGGACGATGGCGGCGCTGTTCGCGAATTTGTCGCGCGGAACCGGCACGTCCCAGCGAGTCATCCCGGTCGATGCCCGCGACCTTGGGCTCGAGCAAGGCGACCCAACGGTGCCGACGCAGCGACCCTATGCGGCGGTGCTCGGCTGCTCCGACGCGCGCGTGCCGGTCGAGCTGATCTTCAACGAAGGGCCGAACGATCTCTTCGTCGTCCGCGTCGCCGGAAACGGGCTGGGATCCGAAGTGCTCGGCAGCCTCAAGTACGCGGTCGACCACCTTGGCGGCAGCTTGCGGCTGGTCGTAGTTCTCGGGCACAGCGGTTGCGGCGCGGCGTCCGCTGCTGTCGACGTGTTCCTCAAACCGGAAGCTTATCTGTCGTTCGCCGACAAGCACGCGCTGCGCAATATCCTCGATCGGCTTCTCGTCGTCGTGCACGCGTCGGCAAAGCGCCTGGCCGCGGTATTCGGTGCCGATGTCGTGCGCCGTCCCGGCTATCGCGACGCGCTCGTCGAAACCTCGATCGTTTCGAACGCGGCATTGTCGGCATACACGGTCCAGCAGGAAATCGGCGCTGTCGCGTCCGATGGACTCCGCGCAGCCTACGGCGTCTATGTGATCGCCGCGCGCGAGATTTGGGCGCCGCGCGGCGGCAGTCGCGACTGTGCCGGACTCGCCTATCCGCCGGCGGACATGACGGGGTTCGGCGAATTCGCCGAGAATGTCGTGCGTTCGGATCGCATCGTCGCGCTGCTCGAAGGGCATAGCGACGGCGGCAGTCGCTGAGCGTCCCGCTCGCGCTGATTGCAATTTGTCAACATTGTTGACAAATTCCGTTGCGGCCCCACGTCGCCGCGACGGCGCGCCGGCGGCCGAGACGACCCGAACCAAGCCGAATCAAACGGGGGAGTTCCGATGAAGAACGAAATCGGCGAAGAACGGATACTGTTGCTCGATCCGGTCGACCGCATCTCGGAGATACTGTTCGGACTCATCATGGCGGTGACGATCGTCGGGTCGTTGTCGATCGCCACGGCAGGGCAGAGCGAAGTGCGCACGATTACGGCCGCCGCGCTTGGCTGCAATCTCGCCTGGGGACTCGTCGACGCGGTGATGTATCTCGTGCGGACCGCGACGGAGCACACGCGCAACCGCGCGCTTGCGAGACGGATTGCCGCGGTCGATCCGGAAAAGGGGCGCGAACTCATCGCGCGATCGCTGCCCTACCCGTTCGACTCGATCGTCGCGCCGGGCGAGATCGAAGGAATGCGCCGCAACGTCGTTGCGCTTCCGCGTCCCCAAGGCAGCGCGCTCCGTCCCCGGAGCTTTCTCGAAGCGTTCGCGATCTTCCTGATGGTCGTCGTCGCGACGTTTCCGGTCGTGTTGCCGTTCATGCTGACGAGCAACGTCGCCAGGGCAATGTACTTCTCGCAGGCGATCACGCTCGCGATGCTGTTCATCGCCGGATTCGCGCTCGGCCGCCGCGCCGGATATGCGCGGCCGCTGCTGACGGGAACCCTGATGGCGGTGTTCGGCGCGTTGCTGATCGCCGTGGTCAAGGCTCTCGGCGGATGATGCGTCGAGCGCGCATGTTGCGCTCGATCAAGGCCCGATGTAGCTTGATCGGCGTACGATCCCTGCTCGTTTTGCGCAGCGGAACTCCGATGGAGGTGATCATGAGAGCGCAATGGCGGTTGCCGTTTTTGGTTATATCTACGGTGCTTGTGGTGATGTCCGGTCTGGCCCGCGCGCAGGAAATCCCGCTGGTCACCGGCGAGCATTGGATGAAGTCCTCGGAAGAGACGAAGAAGGCGTATCTGATCGGCATGGCGAACATCGCCCATGTCGAGCTCGCCTACGGAACGGCCCCTGCATCCGATGCACAGAGCATCCTTCCGCGGATGGTCAAGGGATTGAAAGGGCAGACGCTCGATAGCGTGCGCCAGGCGCTCGACAAATGGTACGCGGCGCACCCGGATCGAATGCAGCGCCCGGTGATCGAGACGATCTGGTTCGAGATGGTCGTGCCGGGACTCAAGAAAGCGGGCTGACGGAGGCCGAGATGAAACGAATCGGAACGATAGCGTCCGTCGCCGTTGCAGCCGCTGTCATCGGCTGCACGACGATGACGCCGCAGCAGCAGGGTACGGTCACGGGTGCGGCGATCGGCGCGGCGGCCGGCGCGGGTATCGCGGCGATTGCAGGCGGCAGCGGTTGGACCGGCGCCGCGGTCGGAGCAGTCGCTGGGGGCGTCGTCGGCAACATCAAGGGCAGCAGGCAGCAATAGGCACCCACTGCGGCGCGGCAACCCCGCGCGTTTGCTGTGCTCAGGTCAGTTCAGGTTCCCGTGGCGTTGGCGCGCCCAGCTGATCGAGCGGCTACTCGTCCTGCTCGTTCATCCACTCGCGCAGCAGCGTATAGGTGACGGCGAGCATCACCGGGCCGACGAAGAGCCCGATGATCCCGAATGAGATCAGGCCGCCGATCACGCCGGCGAAAATCAGCAGCATCGGCAGGTCGGCGCCGCGGCGGATGAGGATCGGACGCAGGAAATTGTCGATAGGGCCGACAACGAGGGTCCAGATCAGAAGCACCGTCGCGCGTCCGGTTGCGTCGATCCAGAACAGCCAGATGACGGCGGGTGCCAGAACGAGCAGTGGTCCGATCTGAGCGATGCAGAGAAAAAGAACGACCGCGGTGAACAGCGCCGCGTAGGGAACGCGGGCAATCGCAAGCCCGAGACCCGCGAGAACGGTCTGCACGAGGGCGGTAACGACGACTCCGAGCGCGACACTGCGAATCGCCTGGCCGGCGAGCCGGACCACCCGTTCGCCGCGATCGCCAGCCAGTCGTCGTCCGAACTGGACCACGCCCGCCGCCGCGGTCTCCCCCTGCGCGTACAGGATCGCCGCAATCGCCACCGTCAGCAGGAAATGAAAGATGAGCACGCCGATGTCGCCGAACTGCCCGGCGAGCCATTTCGCTGCGTCGCCGGCGTACGGCGCGAGACGGTTTGCGAGCCCTTCCTTTCCTCCCTCGGTGACTTCGCGCCAATAGTCGGCGACCTGGCTCCCGACCAGCGGGATCTTCGACACCCACTCCGGCGGCGGCGGAATTTCGCGGTTCGCGAGACTGCGCGCCGTTTCCGCAATCGTGTCGGCGTTCTGGACGACGGCCTGGATCGCGAGCACGAGCGGCACAATGAAGATGATCAGCATCGCGCCGGTCATCACCAGCACGGCCAGCGAGCGCCGCCGCAACGCCGCCTGCACCTTGAGCATCAGCGGCCACGTCGCGACGACGATCATCGTCGCCCATACCAGCGCCAGCAGGAACGGACGCAGCACCCACAGCGATGCGGCAATCAGCGCAAAGATCAGCAGCACGGCGAGCACCGTGCGCGTCAGATCGCCGCGCGCGAGCGGATTCGGTCTCTCGTCCTTCATTGTCGTGCGCCGTCGATCCCGTCCGTCAGAACTTTTCGGGGACGAACTTGTACGGATAGTCGGGTTCCCTATAGCTCCCCGCGCCCTGACGTTTGGGAAGTTTCACCTTCTCGCGCGGCGGCTCTTCGTACGGAATGTGCGAAAGCAGGTGCGTGATGATGTTGAGCCGCACGCGCTTCTTGTCTTCCGAGTTCGCGACGAACCACGGCGCCCACGACGTGTCGGTTGCCTGGAACATGTCGTCGCGTGCCCGCGAATAGTCGTACCACCGGCTGTACGACTTCAAATCCATCGGCGAGAGCTTCCAGACCTTGCGACCGTCGTCGATCCGGGCGGTGAGCCGCCGCGTCTGCTCCTCCGGGCTCACCTCGAGCCAGTACTTGAGGAGGATGATCCCGGACTCGATCACCATCTTCTCGAACATCGGGGCGACCAGCAGGAACTTCTTCGCGACTTCCTCGCTGCAGAACCCCATGACGCGCTCGACGCCGGCGCGGTTGTACCAGCTGCGGTCGAAGATGACGATCTCGCCGGCGGAGGGCATGTGTCGCATGTAGCGCTGCGAGTACATCTGCGATTTCTCGCGCTCGGTCGGCGCGGGCAGGGCGACGACGCGAAACACGCGCGGGCTCACGCGCTCGGTGATCGCCTTGATCGTCCCGCCCTTGCCGGCACCGTCGCGTCCTTCGAAGACGATGCAGACCTTGAGTCCCTTGAGCTTCACCCACTCCTGCAGCTTCACGAGCTCGACGTGGAGGTTCTTGAGCTCGCGCTGGTAGTCCTTCTCGCGGAGCTTCTCCGCGGGCACGGCAGCGGCGGCTTTGCTTGCTTTCGATCCCGGCGCCTTGGCGCGCTTCTTCGGCTTCGCGTCGGCGGCGGCTGCCTTTCCGCCGGCATCGGCCGCGTTCTTCTTGCTGTGCTTCTTGCCCTTGTCCTTGTCCTTGTCCTTGTCCTTGTCCTTGCCCCTGCCCTTGTCTTTAGCCTTGCCCTTCGCCATGCCGGCCTCCTCCGATTGTTACAGCGTCAGCGTCACGCACACCTCGCCGCCCTCGTTGCGCTTGCGCATCGGCAGTCCGCTGCGTGCGAACACCGAGAGCATCGCCTTGTTCTCGGCGAGCACTGTCGCGTCGAACGTTGCAATGCCCTGTGACCGCGCGACTTCGGCCAGATGCTTCAGCAGCCGACTCGCGATGCCGAGCCCGTGGTAGTCCTCCTCGACCATGAACGCGACCTCGGCGCTGCGCACGCCGGCATTCGCGGGCTGGACGATATAGCGGCCCGAGCCGATCACGACCTCGTCGGCGCCCGACCCTCGCGTCACGATCAGAACGACTTCGCTGTCGGGATCGAAATGCATGACGCGGTCGAGCGCGGCTTCGGTGAGCAGGTTCCGATAGCTGAAAAGCCGCATGTAAATCGAATCGCGATCGAGCTCGCGAATCGCGCTTGCGACTTTCTCGCGGTCGCCGGCGCGCAGCGCCCGGATCGTTACCGGGAGACCGTTCCGCAGCGTCTCAGAAACGAGATATTCGGCGGGGGCCGCCATGTTCGTCACCGCGCGCGAGACCGCTCCGCCTTCGCGGCGCGAGCGGCCCGCGCATCGAAAACCGTTACTTCTTGGCCGGCATCACCGCAAGCGCAACGGCCTGCGTGTACGTCGCCTCGACCTGGTCTCCCTTCGCGATCCGCTTGAACTGCTCGGGATCGGAGATCTTCAGATCGACGGTGCGTTGCGGTCCTTTCAGCGTGACAACCTGCTTCGCGGGATCGACGGCGACGACATCGGCGACGACGGTGACCTGCCGTCCGACGGCGCCGGCCGGCTTCTCGCCAGGCTTCGCGCCCGCCGCGCCCGCCTTTTCGGTGCGCTGGACGACGAGCCCGCCGCCCTTCTTGAGCTCGAGCGTGAGCGCCTCGACGTAATTCAGGTCGACCTTGTCGCCGACCTTGAGCTGATCGAAGTTCTTGATCTCGGGACCAGCGCTGACCGTCAGCTCGTTGCCTTGCGGCCCCTTGAGCGTGACGTCGCGTGTCGCCTTGTCGATCGCAGTGATCGTCGCGGTGACCTTCAGGGTTTCGACGGCGGCCGCCTTGCCTGGGGCCGTTCCGACCATCGCGGATCCGGTCTGGGCGAAGGCGGGCAATGCGGCGAACGCCGCCGCGAATCCGAGCGCTGCGAAAACCTTTTTCATTGCTGACTCCTCTGGTGATTGAACTGCATTCCCGCGCGTCCCGCCTCTGCCATCGCGATCGAATCGTCGTCGCGACGCAAGCGGGTCGGCTGTCGTGAAAAAGCGTTAGCGGATCAAGGGGCCTTGACCTCCGACCAGCCCTTGCCGGGTTCGAAGCGTTGCATTGCCGAGGCCTTTCCCTGCGTGTCCTTTCCAAGATCGGCCTGATAGACCTTGCCGTCCTGGTTGACGATGAACGTCATGATCCCCGAGTTCGCGTAGCGCGCCGGATACGCGACGACGGCGAACCCGCCGATCGCGCGTCCGCGCACGACGTAATCGAGCGCACCCGAAGCGGCGCTCTTGCCCTGGCCTTTGAGCATCCGGTAGTAGTAGCCGTGGAACGGCGTCGGGCCCTTTTCCTTCTTGCTGTAACCCTGGCCTGCAGCGTCCGCGACGAGCTCGCCGAGCGGGCTCGGCGCCTCGCCGGCTTTCACCGGCCAGTAGAGACCGTCGTGCTTTCCGGGACTGCTCGCGAACTTCTGAGCGTAGTCGAACACGCCGTCGCCGTTGCGGTCTGCCGACGCGTATTCGCGCTGCGCGTCGACGATCGCCTCGAGCACGTTGATCGTGTAGAGCTCGTTCTGACCGATCCGGCGCGCGAGCAGCTCGTCCTTGCCCGCTTCGGTGTCGAAGCGCCAGCGGTCGCCCTGCTTGACGAGCGGGAACGCGAATGGATAGTCGTCGGCACCCACGGTGAGCTTCGCCGTATCGCCGTCGCGCGTGATCGTGTGCTTCGTCTCGTAGGAAGCGACGAAGCGATCGGTCGTCGCACGATCGGCGACCGCATCGCCCGAGGAGAGCCAGTCGCCCGCATTGCCGACAACTGCCAGCGTCGCTGCGCGATCGTGCGCCTTCAGCGCCTGGATCAGCGCAGTCACGGCGTCTTCCGGCGTCGCGAACGATTTCTGCGCGGCCGCCGCGGCGCCTCGCGCCTCGGCGGCGACGAACGCCAGCATGATCAGCGCGACGAGCGCGATCGTCCATTCGCGCGCCAGAGATCCGATGTTCAAGCGGTGTGAGCTCATCTTTTTCTCCATCGCGTATTCGGTCGCACGGGATCTCTAGCGCCGGCCGCCGCCGCCACGACCGCCTCCACCGCCTCCGCGCGCGCCGCCCCCGCCCATGTTTCCGGAGGAGCGCGCGGAGCCCATGCTCGACGCGCCGCGGCTGCTGCTCG
>DASSGI010000035.1:0-7397 GCA_035857655.1 Casimicrobiaceae bacterium
CAGGTCGTCTTGCCGGCGCCGTTCGGACCCATGATCCCCGACAGCAGTCCCTCCTCGAATGCGAGCGAGATGTCTTCGAGCACGACCTGGCGCCCGAACCGCTTGTGCAGATGCCTCGCCTCGAAGAGCGCCATCTTTTCAGCTGGCCTTCATTGCGGCCGGCGCCGCCAGCATCCCGCGCCCGCTCTTGCGTCGCCACTGTTGCCAGACGCCGGCGATGCCCTCGGGCTTCCACAGCACCGTCGCCATGAACAGCAACCCGTACCAGAGCAGCCACGTTTCGGTGTAGGCGCCCAGCAGATCGCGCGCGAGGATGAAGAACAGCGCGCCGATGACCGGGCCCCAGAAACTCACGAGTCCTCCGCCGACCAGCACCATCATGACGACGAATCCGGACGAATGCAGGCTCATCACGTTCGGGTACGCCGATTGCTGTGCAAGCGCGAACAGCGCCCCCGCAATGCCAGCGATACCGGCTGATACGGTAAAGGCGATCCACTTGTAGAGCCAGACGCGATAGCCGATGAACTTGGCGCGCGTCTCGTTCTGCTTGATCGCGGCCAGCACGCGGCCGAGCGGCGAGTGCACGAGACGCCACAACGCAATGACGACGACCGCGAACACGACGAACGCGAAATAGAAGAGCGCGGCGTTGCTCTTCAGATCGAACGCGACGAAGCCGAAATCGGCGGGGAGCCGCTTCAGGTTGAGGAGGCCGTCCTCTCCGCCGGTCACCGAGTGCCACTTGACGGCGATGAACCAGAACACCTGTCCGAACGCGATCGTGAGCAGCGCGTAATAGATTCCCCGGCGATGCGAGATGAACAGCGCAACGAGCGCGCCGAGCGCCGCGGCGGCGAGCGTCGCGCCCGCGAGATCGAACCAGAGGTTCGGCCAGACGCGGAGCTCGAGCAATCCGAATGCGTAGGCACCGATGCCGAAGTAAGCGCCGTGACCGAACGAGGGGAGCCCGGCGACTCCCAGCAGCAGGTTGTATCCCAATGCGAAGAGCATCCAGATCATGATCTCGAGAGCGAGGTACTGATAGAGCCCGACCGCCTTGAGCCACAGCGGCGTGGTCAGCAGCAGCGCGAACAGCACGAGCATCGGCAGCGGCAGCAGCGGTGCGCGGCGATCGGATGAAGTCGGCATGGTGCGGCGAAGGACGCCGGAGCGAACCAGCCGAAACTATACGTGCGCCATCCCGTTGCGCAAGGCGCGACGCCGCCGGGGGCTCCGGCTCGCGCGAGGGATTGACGCGTCAAGCGGGAATCACTAGGCTGCAAGCGCCATCCCATTCGAACGCCTGCTACAGCAGGCCGCGCAAGGAGGTGCTCATCATGAACGACGATACCGACGGCGATTCCCGCGTCAACAAGTCGCGCCGCCGAATCCTCAAGGTCTCCGCGCTGGCAGTCGCCACTGCCGGTGCTTACGGCGCAGCGCCCTTCTTCGGTCCGTGGCGCCACAACCACGTCTGGTCGCAAACGGCGCAGAAGAAGCCATTGGTCATCGGCCTCACGATGGACGCCTCCGGACAGTACGGGGCGAGCGGCGGCGAGGAACGCCTCGGCGCGATGATGGCGATCAAGGAATTCAACGCCAAGGGCGGCGTGCTGGGAAGGCCGATCGATGCGCTGCACATGGACACCGAGACGACCCCCGCCACCGGCTCCCGGATCGCCGAACGGATGATCACGCGCAACGAGGCGGCGTTCCTGATCGGCGCGCTTCATTCCGGGGTCGCGAACGCGATCTCTCAAGTCGCCCAGAAGTACGGCTGCGTCTACCTCAATACGAACTCCAGCTCGCCGACCGAATCCGGCAAGGACTGCCACCGAGTGAAATTCGTCTGGGACGGAAACGGCACGAATTTCGCGCTGGCGATCGTCAAGAATGCGCTCGCGGTAAACGGCAAGAACTGGGTGCTGCTCACCAACGACTACGTGTGGGGACACAACACGTCGAAGGCGACGCGAACGATCGTCGAGGCGAATGGCGGGAAGATCGTCGAGGAGCTGCTGGTGCCGCAGAACACGCGCGACTTCTCGTCGTTCCTGATCAAGATTCAGCAGATCAAGCCGAACGTCGTGGCGGCAGCGGTCGGCGGCGACGACATCAAGGCGCTGCGCCAGCAGGTCGTGCAGCTCAAGATGAACAAGAGCCCGGCGTGGATCAACAACCAGCAGGACTGGCCCGACGTCTACGGCCTGGGTCCGGATGCGATCTTCGGCGTGTTCGGCACCAACTGGTACTACCGGCTCGACCTTCCTGGCGTCAAGGAGTTCGTCGCCGAGTACCAGAAGGCGTACCCTGGGGTGCAGATCAAGGTGCCCGGCAACGTCTACTACAACGGCTACATGGGCACGCGCGAGCTCCTGCGCGCCGTCGAGCGCGCCGGCTCGACGAACAACATCAAGGTTATCAAGGAGCTCGAGAGCCTCAAGGTGAGCGCGCGCGATCGGATGCAGGACTTCGATGCGTACATGAGCCCGACGACGCACCAGATGCAGCAGACGATCTACATGGCGACCTACAACGATACGCCCGCGGAAAAGGACGACATCTTCAAGATCCTTGCCAAGGTGCCGCCGAAGGAAGTCGAGGACCCCGAGGCGCCTACAACCTGCAAGCTCGAAGCGTACGACGCGACACCGAACTACGAGATGTAGCGGCCCAACGCGCGCGCGGATCGCGCGAAAGTCCCGGAAGGGGAAAGCGCGATCGCCTCGCGACGGGCGCCATGGACACTCTCGCGAACCTCCTGCCCCATCTCGTCAACGGCATCTCTCTCGGGTTGCTGTTCGCACTGATCGCGCTCGGCTTCATGCTGATCGTTGGCGTGATGGAGACGATCAATCTTGCGCACGGATCGCTGTTTGCGCTCGGGATGTATGTCGCGTTGTTCCTGATCGCGCCAAAGCTCTCCGCGTTTCCCGCCGCCGTCGAGTGGTTCAGCGCCCTTCCGATCGGAACACGGTACGGGATCGCCCTTCTGCTCGGCCCCGTCTTCGTCGGCATCTTCGGGATGCTGCTCGAGCTGTGCATGCGGCGCACCTACGGCAAGGACCCGCTGTACGGGCTCCTGCTCACGTTCGGCGCGGCGCTCGTCATCGAGGAGCTGATCCGTCTCGTGTGGGGGTCGAACGAGAAGCAGCTGTCGCTTCCCGATGCGATCACCGGCGCCTTTGCGCTCGGCGACGTCCTCTACTCGCGCTACCGGCTGTTCGCGAGTGGTTTCGCGATCGTAATGATCGCGCTGCTGTGGCTGTTCCTCGAGCACACCCCGTACGGCGCGATGATCAAGGCCGGCGCGCACGACAGCGAGATGGTTCGCGCGCTCGGCATCAATTTGCCGAGGTTGCGCCTGTTCGTGTTCGCGCTCGGCGTCGCGCTCGCCGCGATCGCCGGCATCGTGATGGCGCCGATCTGGGGCATTCGACCGCACGTTGGAGTCGACGCCGTCGTGCCGGCGTTTCTGATCATCGTGCTTGGAGGTGTGGGCAGCCTCTGGGGCGCGGTCATCGCCGGCCTGCTGGTCGGGATGGTCGTCGGGCTGAGCGGCGCCTACGCCTCCGAATGGTCGCTGCTGTCGATGTATCTGCTGTTCATCGGTATCGTGACGTTCCGGGCGCGCGGCCTCTTCGGCCGCAAGAGCGTGCTCGATGCATGAACCGTTGCGAGGCCGCAGGCGACCCGGCGGACCCGGTGCCGCGACAACGCGCCCGGTTCAGCGCGCGAGCAGCGCGGCGGCGCGCAGCGCGAAATACGTGATCACCCCGTCGGCGCCCGCGCGCTTGAACGCGGTGAGCGTCTCGATGATCGCGCGTTCCTCTTCGATCCAGCCGTTCGCCGCAGCAGCCTTGATCATCGCGTACTCGCCCGAGACCTGGTAGACGAACGTCGGCATCGCGAATGCGTCCTTCACTCGGCGCACGATGTCGAGATAGGGCAAGCCCGGTTTCACCATCACCATGTCGGCGCCTTCGGCGATGTCGAGCGCGACTTCCTTCAGCGCTTCATCGGAATTGGCCGGATCCATCTGGTAGGTCTTCTTGTCGCCGCTGAGCGCTTTCGCCGAGCCGATCGCGTCGCGATACGGGCCATAGAACGCCGACGCGTACTTCGCTGCATACGCCATGATCAGCGTGTCGTGCTTTCCCGCCTGTTCGAGCGCCGCGCGGATCGCGCCGACGCGCCCGTCCATCATGTCCGACGGCGCGATGATGTCGGCTCCCGCCTCCGCCTGGATCAGCGCCTGGTCGACGAGACGCTTGACGCTTTCGTCGTTGACGATCGTCTCCCCGACGAGAACGCCGTCGTGGCCGTGATCGGTGAACGGATCGAGTGCGACGTCGACCATGAGCCCCACACCCGGCGCTGCGCGCTTCATCGCCCGCACCGCTTCGCAGACGATTCCCTTCGGATTGGTCGCCTCCGAGCCGACGCGGTCCTTCTTCGCCGCATCGACGTGCGGAAAGATCGCAACGGCGGGAATGGCGAGCTTCGCCGCTTCTTCGGCGGCACGCGCGGCCTCGGCAACATTCAATCGATCGACCCCGGGCATCGACGGCACGGGAATGCGCGGCTCGCGTCCGTCGTGGACGACGATCGCCCAGATCAGGTCCGTGACGTGGACGCGGTGCTCCTGCACGAGCGCACGGATCCAGGGCGCCGCGCGCAGCCGCCGGGCGCGCAGCGCAGGATAAGCGGAGACAGGGGGAAGCGTCGGCAAGCCAGGGCCTCGCGGCAATCAGGTAAGGGTGAAGTATGACAGGCGAGAATCGGGGCGAGAATGTGCCGATGTCATAGCGACGACCCCGGCGGCGACGACGCCAGCGGCCCCGACCCGGATCCCGGCGACGAGTTCGTCGTCACGATGCAATCGCGCCCGGCGCCTTTAGCTTCGTAGAGCGCCTTGTCGGAAGCGTTGATCAGCGTGTCGGCGTCCTCGGCGTGATCAGGGAATAGCGCGACGCCGAACGACGCTGTCGGGTGACCGAGCGAGTGGCCGCGGTACGTCGGCTCGAGTCGCTTGATCGCAGCCTGGATCTCCTCGCACCGGCGCAGGGCGCTGGCGGGCGTCGCGTCCGTCAATACGAGAACGAACTCCTCGCCTCCGAAGCGACAGACCATGTCGCTTCCGCGGATCGAGCTCTTGAGCAGCGTCGCGACTTCGATGAGCACGAGATCGCCTGCCTCGTGGCCGAACGAATCGTTGACGCGCTTGAAGTGATCGAGATCCATCATGATCGCCGCGAGCCCGGCGCCGGAGCGCCTTGCCCGGATCAGCTCACGCCCCAGGAATTCGCGCAGGAAGCGCCTGTTGTAGAGTCCGGTCATCGGATCGCGTATCGCCTGCTCGGCGAGCTCGCGCAACGCGTCCTGCAGCGCCTCGTTCACGCGACTGCGTTGCCGGACGACCGCGGTCAGCACCAATCCCGTCGTCACGACGGTGCTCACGAATGCGAGCAGCAGCAGGAGGGTCTGGTTGAGCGACGGAAGCGCGAAGGGGCCCCGCCCCTGGACCGTGTACCAGATCGCGACCGAGCACGCAGCGGCGCTCGCGAGCGTCACTTCGCGCTGTCCCAGCCGGAACGCCGCCCAGATGATGATCGGCGGAATCATGAATACGAGCGACAACACGGTGAAGGATTCGCCGCTGCCGCCGAAGATGAGCACCGTCGCGAGAAGCAGCACGAGCCCGAATGCGACCGCTTCGATCGCGCGCCGCAGCGACGGCGCCCTTGGCACGCGAGCGCTCCAGCTGAGGATCAGCGGGGTCATCATGATGATGCCGACCGTGTCGCCTTCCCACCACGTCCACCAGTTCTGCGCGAGCTCGTCCGTCACGACAGCGTTGTGGAGCGCGATCGCACCGACGCCGATCGTCGCGCCGGCGAGCGCGCTCGACGCAGCGATCGCGACGAATCTGATGACGTCCTCTCCGCTGTCGAACTCGTATAGCCCGCCGACCTGGCGGCGAATCAGCGTTGTGCCCAGGAACGCTTCCAGCGTGTTCCCGCAGGCGATGAGCGCTGCCGTGAGAACGGAGGCGTCGACCAGCAGGTTAACCAGTGCGACGCCGGCCCAGACTCCTGGCCACACCCGGTTGCCGAGAAGCAGAATCGCTGCTACCGCAATGCCGGAGGGTGGCCAGACGGCTGTCGCGTAGCCGGGCGGAATCGCGAAGAAGAGCGAGAGCTTCGCCGCTGCGAAATAGGCGCCGGCGACGAGGACGAGCTGAGCGACGTACGGAGCGCGCCGTAGCGGAGCGATCGAGTCGCGCGGGGCGACCGGTACGGCATCCAAATTTTCACCCGAACCCGAGGCGCCGGGCCATTCGGCAATCTCTCATTTTCAGAGCGAACAGTCGACGAGAATATAGCCTAGCCGATTCGCCTGCCCATGTCGCTCGCTCGCCCCGGTCCTCCCGCGCGTTCAGCGCCTGGTCACGCATCCATCGTACGTCGTCTTGCCGTTCTCCTCGATGAAGGCGGTATCGCCTTTGTTCCAGAACACGAAGCTCTCGTTCGCATTGGCGTAACGGGCACCCGAACCGGAACGCGCCTGCGGCAGCGTAAGCTTCCGTCCGTCCGAGAGGACGAGCTCGACGCGGCTCTTCGGGCCTTTGACAAACGTCGCGTCGATCGACTTTCCGTCATTGCAGGCGAACCGCGCCCGGATCGACCCGGGTTGGGCGCCCACGTCGCGAACCGCGGCGAGGAAAATGGCGGCAGCGAGGACGGCTTGGAAATCGGACGATCGCATCGTCAGGCCCCCCCGGATTTTCGTCGGGGCGCGCGCTCGCGATATCGAAGATGCGACCGCTTTTGCCCATCGTTCGGCGACGAGGCCTTTCCGCGGCCGGCGAACGCGTTGCCTTCCCGTCTACTCCACCGTCACCGACTTCGCGAGATTCCGGGGCTTGTCGACGTCGGTGCCGCGTATCACGGCGGCATGATAGGCAAGGAGCTGCAGCGGAATCGTGTGCACGATCGGTGACAGGTGTCCCGCGTGCTGCGGCAGCCGTATCACGTGGATCCCCTCGCTCGACGTCAAATGGCTGTCGAGATCGGCGACGACATAGAGCTCGCCGCCGCGCGCGCGCACTTCCTGCAGGTTCGACTTGAGCTTCTCGAGCAGCGCGTCGTTCGGCGCGATCGCGACGACCGGCATGTCGGAGTCGACGAGCGCGAGCGGGCCGTGCTTCAACTCGCCGGCCGGATACGCCTCGGCGTGGATGTACGAGATCTCCTTCAACTTGAGCGCACCCTCGAGCGCGATCGGGTAATGCGGGCCGCGACCGAGGAACAGCGCGTGCTGCTTCTTCGCGAAATATTCCGCCCACGCGATCAACTGCGGCTCGAGCGCGAGCACCGCCTGCAGCAGCGCCG
>DASSGI010000036.1:0-2932 GCA_035857655.1 Casimicrobiaceae bacterium
CTTCGGGATCGGTCGTCGCGACGAAGGGGTCTGCGCTCGCGTCCATGGCGGTACGAGAGAAGTCTACCGCAGCGCAACATCGCGCATCCGTGACACCCTGCTACGTCGCCCTGGCGACACCCTTGCGCAGCACGCGCCCCCTCGGGCGGTCACGGCATGAGGAGCGCGAGTCCCTCGGCAAGCACCCAATATCGCGCGAATTTGCCGACTGCGATGAACGCCGCTGCGGCCAGCGCGTTCTGCCGCAGCCAGCCGGATGCAACGCACAGCGCGTCGCCGACAATTGGCGCCCAAGCAAGGAGCAGCGCAACAGGCCCGTAGCGCTTGAGCCAGGCGACTGCGCGTCCTTCGGGCAGCTTCGGAAAGAAGCGCCCGATCGCATAGGAGGTCATCCCGCCGAGCGTGTTGCCGATCGTCGCGACGAGGAGCGCCGGCCATTTGAGCGCAGGCGCTTCATGGAGAACCGCGACGAGAACGATCTCGGAGTTGCCGGGCAGCAGCGTCGCCGAGAGAAAGCTGCTCGCGAAGAGCCCCGCGAGCGATAGCGCTTCGGGCTCGCCGCTCACCCCGCCCAATCGAGCACGACCTTGCCGCTCTGACCCGAAAGCATCGTCGCGAACGCGGACTCGAAATCGCTGAACGCGTAGTGATGCGTGATGATCGGCCCGAGATCGAGCCCGCTTTGCAGCATCGCGACCATCTTGTACCAGGTCTCGAACATCTCGCGGCCGTAGATCCCCTTGATCTCGAGCCCCTTGAAGATCACCTGGTTCCAGTCGATCGCCATGTTGGGCGGCGGGATCCCGAGAAGAGCGACCTTGCCGCCGTGATTCATCGTGTCGAGCATTTGCGTGAACGCCGCGGGAACGCCCGACATTTCCATTCCGACGTCGAAGCCCTCGGTCATCCGGAGCTCGGTCATGATGTCGCGAAGGTTCTCGCGGTCGACGTTCACCGCGTGCGTCGCGCCCATCTTCCGCGCGAGCGCGAGCCGATAGTCGTTGACGTCGGTGATGACGATGTGCCGCGCGCCGACGTGGCGCGCGATCGCGGCCGCCATGATGCCGATGGGGCCCGCGCCGGTGATGAGCGCGTCCTCGCCGACCAGATTGAACGAAAGGGCGGTGTGCGTCGCGTTGCCGAAGGGGTCGAAGATCGCCGCGATGTCGTCGGAGATGTCGTCGGGGATGCGAAACGCGTTGAACGCCGGAATCACGAGGTACTCGGCGAACGCGCCCTCGCGGTTGACGCCGACGCCGACCGTGTTGCGGCACAGATGGCGGCGCCCGGCTCTGCAGTTGCGGCAGAAACCGCAGGTGATGTGCCCTTCGCCGGACACGCGGTCGCCGACCTTGAAGCCCCGGACCTCCTGTCCCATCTCGACGATCTCGCCGACGTACTCGTGTCCGACCTGCATCGGGACGGGAATCGTCTTGCGCGCCCACTCGTCCCATTTCCAGATGTGGATGTCCGTGCCGCAGATCGCCGCCTTGCGAATGCGGATCATCACGTCGTTGTGCCCGACCTCCGGCGTTTTCACGTCGGTCAGCGTGAGGCCGGGCGCTCGCGTCAGCTTGGCCAGCGCCTTCATCATGGATCGTCTCTTTTACGTGTTCAATGAATCGCGCCGAGCGCCTTGCCGACCTTCGCGAATGCAGCGACCGCGGCGTCGATCTCCTCGTCGGTGTGCAGCGCGCTCATCTGCGTGCGGATGCGCGCCTTCCCCTTGGGCACGACGGGATACGAGAAGCCGATCACGTAGATGCCTTCGGCGAGCAGCGCATCGGCCATCCTCGTCGCGAGCGCCGCGTCGCCGAGCATCACGGGAATGATCGCGTGGCTTCCAGGCACGAGGTCGAATCCGAGCGCCGTCATCTGCCGCCGAAACCGCTCGCCGTTCGCCGCGACGCGGGCGCGCAGCCTGCGCCCTTCGTCGCTCTGCAACAGCTCGAGCACGCGCAGGGATGCGGCGGCGATGCACGGCGCGAGCGTATTGGAGAACAAGTAGGGACGCGACCGCTGCCGCAGCAATTCGACGACCTCGCGCCGGCCGGCGGTGTAGCCGCCCGAAGCGCCGCCCAACGCTTTGCCGAGCGTGCCTGTGACGATGTCGACCCGCCCTTCGACGCCGCAGCGCTCGGGCGTTCCGCGTCCGGTCGGTCCGACGAACCCGACGGCATGCGAGTCGTCGACCATCGTCAGCGCGCGGTGCCTGTCGGCGAGATCGCAGATCGACTTCAAGTCGGCGAGGATTCCGTCCATCGAGAAAACGCCGTCCGTAGCGATCAGCTTGCGCCGTGCGCCCGCTGCGTCGGCCTCGGCGAGCTTCGCCGCGAGGTCCGCCATGTCGTTGTTGCGATAACGGAAGCGCTTCGCCTTGCAAAGCCGGATTCCGTCGACGATGCTCGCGTGATTGAGCTCGTCGCTGATGACGGCGCCCTCTTCGCCGAGCAGCGTTTCGAACAGGCCGCCGTTTGCATCGAAGCAGCTCGTGTAGAGGATGCAGTCGTCGGTGCGCAGGAACGCGGCGAGCGCCGCCTCGAGCGCCTTGTGCACGCTCTGCGTTCCGCAGATGAAGCGCACCGAGGCGAGGCCGAATCCATATCGATCGAGACCGTCCTTCGCCGCCGCGATCAGACGTGCGTCATCGGCAAGCCCCAGGTAATTGTTCGCGCAAAAATTGATGACGCGCTCGCCGCTCGCGAGCTCGAGCGCCGGCGACTGCGGGCTGCGAATCGTGCGCTCGTTCTTGTAGAACCCGTCCGCGCGTATTCGTTCGACCGATGCGCGGAGGTCGGACAGATAGCCTGAATCCATCGCTTGCCTTTCCGGTTCGGGACACCGTCGGGCGATCATAGCCCGCGTTGCTGCGATGGGGGAACCTCGACGCGCGCAACCTAGCGCGCCGCGCCGAGCGGCGCTTGCTAAGCGC
>DASSGI010000037.1:0-23073 GCA_035857655.1 Casimicrobiaceae bacterium
TCGGTCGATGCCGGCGCAATCAGGCCGACAGACGGATGTCCGTGCCCGCGAAACGAATATGCGCGTGCGAGAGTCCCGCGCGCGTGCCGATGTGGCGTATGAGCTCGCGCAGCGGCGACGTGCTGAACTCGTAAGCCGGCGCCGGGTTTGCGAGCGGCGCAAGAAGACTCCTGTCGTAGAACGCGGCGAGAAGCAGGTCTTCGTCGCTCGCATCGCTGCCGAGCTCGGCGCGGAGCCGCGGCAGCCAGGGCGCGATGTGTCGCGCCGGCGGCTCGGTGACGAGATCCTGCGGACCGATGCTGGCGCGCTCCATGAATTCGCCGGAAGGCTCCGCGGCGAGCCTTCCGTAGAAGCCCATCGCGTACTTGCGGACCTCGTCGGGAATCGTCTTGTAGCGCTCGCCTTGCACGACGTTGAGGACGGCCTGCGTGACGATGAACTGCGCGAATGGGCTCACGACGATCGGATAGCCCAGGTCGCGCCGCACCTGCGCGGTCTCTTCGAGGATCGCCGGCAGGCGGTCTTCCATTCCGACGGCTTTGAGCTGCGACCTGAGGTTCGAGATCATTCCGCCCGGGACCTGGTGCTCGTAGAGCGCCGGATCGTATTTCGCGATGCGGCCGCGCGGCTTTCCCTCGCGCTCGGCGAGCCACGAGAAATACCCGGAGGTTTCGGCGAGCGCCTGGGCGTCGATACCCGTGACGAATCCGAGCGAGCGCGCTCGCGCATCGATGTCCTCGGTCGCCGGCAGCGACGCGCCGTTCGCGAGCGGCTCGACCGCCGTGTAGCCGTGACGGAAGCCCGACGCGATCGCGATCTGGTAGACCTCGGGCGCGAGCCCCGACTGGCAATGCGAGTGGAGCTGCGCCGGGATCGTGCCGGCCGCAGCGACGATCGCGGGAAAGAGCGTACGCGCACGCTGCGGCGTGAGCAGTCCCGTCGGGTCCTTGATCGAGATGAAGTCGACCTTCAATGCGCGAAGCTCCCGCGCACGCTCGACGTAGTATTCGTCGGTATGCACGGGACTCAGCGTGTAGGTGATCATCGCGTTCACGCGCATGCCTGCTTCGTGCGCCGAGCGCACCGACGATTCGACGTTGCGATTGTCGTTGAGCGCGTCGTAGACTGTCAGCACCTTGATGCCGAGACGAGCCAGCAGCTGCGAATTGAGCGCGACCACGTCGTCGGGAAAGAGCTCGAACGTGTACAGGCTCTGGCCGCGCGTGAGCGCGTCGCAGGGCGTGGCGACGCGGCTCGCAATCAGCGCGACGCGCCGGTAGGGATTCTCGTGCAGGAAGCGCACGCATACGTCGAATACCGCGCCGCCGAGTATATTGAGGTACTCGTAGCCGACGCGATCGAGTGTCGCGAGGATGGGCGTCATCATCGCGGTCGTCATCCGCGTCGCCCACAGGCACTGATGGCCGTCACGCAGCGTGACGTCGACGAATCCGAAGCGGGGCGGGTCGGGTTGCGAAGGTTGGCTCACGACGAATCTCGCTCGAGTTCGGAGCGATTCACCCAGGAGGAGAGTCGCGATCGCCCGCGAACGAGGATTGCATACCTCGGGGGCCATTGCAACGCGCGTTCCGAATCGATCGCGGCGTTGGCATTCAACGGCCGCCCCTTCGCCGCATCCAGGAGCAAAAAATGACGACACCCGTCATCATTACCGTGGCGATTACCGGCGCGCTGCCGCGCAAGAAGGACAACCCGGCGGTTCCCGTCACCCCTGCCGAGCAAATCGAATCGACGCACGAGGCGTTCGAGGCGGGCGCCTCGCTCGTCCATATTCACGTCCGCAATGCCGACGAATCGCCGTCGTCCGATCGGGCGCTCTATGGCGCCGCGCAGGAGGGCGTGCGCAAGCACTGCCCCGGGATGATCGTCCAGTTCTCGACGGGCGGTCGCGGCCGCGACCAGACGGCGCGCGGCGCGATGCTCGACCTGCGGCCCGACATGGCATCGCTCGCGACCGGATCGGTCAACTTCCCGACAAACATCTACGAGAACCCGCCCGACTTCGTCGAGCGCCTCGCGCAGGCGATGCTCGACTACGACGTGAAGCCCGAGATCGAGGTCTTCGATCTCGCGATGCTCTACAACGCGGCGAACCTCGTGAAAAAGGGACTGATCAGCGACAAGCCCCACGTGCAGTTCGTCATGGGAATACCCAACGCGATGCCGATGCGGCATTCGATCTTCAACTTTCTGCGCAGCGAGCTCGCCGAGGTGCTGCCGGGCGCGACGTGGGTCGCGGCCGGCATCGGACGCTTCCAATGGGAGGTGAACCGCATGTGCCTCGAAGCCGGAGGGCATTGCCGGACCGGCCTCGAGGACAACCTGCGCTTCGACGCGACGCGCCTCGCCGCGAGCAACGCGGAGCTCGTCCACAAGATCGTCGACGCCTGCGAGGGCTATGGCAGGCGGCCGGCGACAGCGACGGAAGCGCGGCAGATTCTCGGGCTGCGGCAGGCGGCGTGACGTGAATTGCTGCGCTGCGACGAGGTCAAGCCCAAATTTACCTCGGATCAATAAATACTAGCTTTTTATTTGCGATTCCGGCTTCAATAATGAGCGCTCGGCAAGGCCGCTCGCGGCCCGTCCGAGGTGAGATTGCACCTGGCGACCGGGTTCTGGTTTCTGTGTTTATCCGATAGCGAGTTGCGCGCTCCCGACCGGACGGGATTCAGAGGAGACGGCTCAAGTGGGAAAAGAGATCCTCACCTACGACGACCTGTTGCAGATCGTCGAGCTCATCAAATCCGCCGAGGCCTTTTCCGAGTTTCACCTGAAGATCGGCGACATAGAGCTCGATCTGCGCAAAGCGCGCGACGGCGCCCCGAACCCATCGCCCATCGCCGCGCCGCCCGTCATCGCACCGCCCGCCGCCGTTGATGCAGTCACCGTCGCCAAGGCGCCTGCGGTACAGAAGAACGAGCTGCCGGAGCCCGCGCCGTACGTCCGCGACCTCCCGAACGACATTCCCGCCGGGAGTGTCGTAATCAAATCGCCAATGGTCGGAACGTTTTACCGCCGTCCCGAGCCGGGCGCGAAGCCGTTCGTCGAAGTGGGGCAGGCGGTGAGTCCCGACACGACGGTTTGCATCATCGAGGTGATGAAGCTGATGAACTCGCTTCCGGCGGGCACCGAAGGTCGTGTCACCCATGTGCTCGTCAACGACGCGCAGCCGGTCGAGATGGGCCAGGCGCTGATCGTCATCGACCCGAAGGGCTAGGGGCCCGAGAGCGATGCGGCGACTCCGCTTCATCGACGTGACGCTGCGCGACGGTCACCAGTGCCTCTGGGCGACGCGAATGACGACCGCGATGATGGCGCCGATCCTGTCGACGATCGATCGCGCCGGCTACGACTACGTCAACATGCTGGGCGGCGCTGTCTTCGATGTCTGCGTCCGCTATCTGCACGAGAATCCGTGGCGACGCGTCGAGATGCTCTCGTCGCGCCTGTCGACTCCGACGGACGGCTTCCTCCGCGGCCAGAGCCTCTACACGTTCGAGCTCTTTCCCGACGATATCGTCGAGCTCAATTCGCAGGTGCTCGCGCGGAACGGGCTCAAGAACGTCACCGTCTACGACGCGCTCAACGACAATCGCAATGTCGAAGTGCCGATCTCGTCGGCTAAGGCCGCCGGCATGACGGTCACCGCGGTGACCGTCTACACGGTGAGCCCGGTCCACACCGACGACTACTACGCGGCGCGGATTCGCGAGCTGATCGCGCTCGGCGCCGATCGCGTCGGCGTCAAGGACCCGACCGGGCTGCTCACGCCGGAGCGCGCGAAGACGCTGTTCCCGGTCGTGATGCAGGCCGCCGGCGACACGCTCGTCGAGCTCCATTCCCACTGCCAGTCGAGTCTCGCGCCCGAGGTGTACAGCGAGGCGATCAAGGCGGGCTTTCACTACGTGCACACCGCGGTGATGCCGCTCGCGAACGGCGCATCGCTTCCCGCGGTCGAAGAGATTGTCGAGCGAGCTGCCGACCTGGGCGTCGATACGACGCTCGAGATGGAGGCGATCGGCGAGATCAGCGGTTACTTCAGCTGGCTCTGCGTCCGCGAGGGGAAGCCCCGCGGCAAGGTCGTCGCCTACGATCCGTCGCTTTATTCGCACCAGGTGCCGGGCGGGATGATTTCGAACCTGAAGTCGACGCTGCAGACGATGCGCATGGGTGATCGGCTTACCGAGATCCTCGAGGAAGTCGGCCGCGTTCGCGAAGACCTCGGCTATCCGATCCTCGTGAGTCCCTTCGCGCAGTACGTCGTGACGCAGGCGGTGCTCAACGTGATGCAGGGCGAGCGGTACAAGACGATTCCCGACGAGGTTCGCAAGTACGCGATGGGCTACTACGGCCGCCTCGCGGCGACGCCGTCGAAGCAGTTTCTCGAGCGCGCGGAAGTCGAGCCGGGCGTGCTTGCGGGCGAGCGCGCCGGTACGCACGTCGAACCCTGGGTGCCGCGGCTGCGCAAGGCGCTCGGGCAGGCGGCCGACGACGAGGACATTCTCCTTGCGGCGTTCTACGACAAGGAGCTCCTTGCGCCGCTCGTGCACGAGAAACGGAGCTACTCGTACCAGACGTCGCCGCTGCTCGAGCTCGTCGAGTACCTGCGACATCGAGCCGACATCGGAGAGCTGCGCGTGCGCGTCGCGGGCGCAGAGCTCGCGGTCGCGCACTAGGAGCCCGATGCCAAGCGACCGAACGCCCGCGCGGCCCCTGCCCGAAACCCGCAACGCGGGCGCGACATTCTGGAGCAAGGCAGCCGAGGGTGTGCTCGTCGTGCCCAGGTGCAGCGAATGCAATCGCACGTTCTGGCACCCGCGGCCGCGCTGTCCGCATTGCGGCTCCGAGCGCGTCGACTGGATTCGGGGCTCGGGGAAGGGCGCGATCCACACGTTCACCATCGTCCGGCAGTCGGGCGATCCCTATTTCAAGACGAAGGTTCCGTATGCCGTCGCGATGATCGACCTCGACGAGGGCGTTCGGATCATGACGAACATCGTCGACACGCCGCTCGAAACGCTCGCGATCGGCATGCGTGTCGAAGCGCTGTTCGAAGATGCCGGCGGGGGCGTTGCGATTCCGCTCTTTCGCGGGGCGCGACAGAGCGAATGATGAGCGCCGGAGCGCTGTCGGGGCAGGTTGCAATCGTCGGCGCGGCGACCGCGGGAATCGGATGGGAGTCGCGACAGAATGTCGCCGAGATCATGGCGGAGGCCGCGCACGGGGCGCTCGCCGACGCGGGGCTTTCCGTACGCGATGTCGACGGCCTCTTCGCGGTAACGCCTTATTACTGGATGCCGTCGGTCACTCTCGCCGACCAGCTCGGCATTCAGCCGAAAGTCACCGACTCGACGAACATCGGCGGCGCCTCCGTCGTTGCGCACGTGGGTCACGCGGTGCGCGCGATTGTCTCCGGACAATGCAAAGTCGCGGTGATCGCGTATGCGAGCACGCAGCGCACCGACGCCGGCAAGCTCGTCACCGGCGCCGACATCCTGCCGTACGAGCGCCCCTACGGTCCGCTCTTTCCGATCTCCGGCTACGCGATGGTGACGCAGCGCCACATGCACGAGTGCGGCACGACGCGCGAACAGCTCGCGAGGGTAACGGTCGCAGCGAGCGAGTGGGCGTCGCTCAACCCCGAGGCGCTGAAGCGCGAGCCGGTCACCGTCGCCGACGTTCTCGCTTCGCCGCTCGTAAGCGATCCGCTGCGCAAGCTCGACATCTGCCTCGTCACCGACGGCGGCGGCGCGCTCGTACTCACCGCCGCGGACCGCGCAAAGAAATCGGGAAAGCGTGCGGTGAGCGTGCTCGGGACCGGCGAGAGCCACAGCCACTGCTACATGACGAACATGCGGAGCTTCATCGAGACCGCAGGCGTGCAATCGGGGCGCGCAGCATTCGAGATGGCAGGCCTCGGTCCGAAGGACATCGACGTCGTCCAGATCTACGATGCGTTCACGATCATGGTCGTCCTGGGTCTCGAGGATCTCGGGTTTTGCGGCAAAGGCGAGGGCGGCGCGATGGTGGAGAGGGGTATCGGGCCCGGCTCGAAGCTTCCCGTGAATACGACGGGCGGCGGCTTGCGCTATTGCCATCCGGGCATGTTCGGGATCTTTCTGCTCGTCGAAGCGGTGCGCCAGCTGCGCAACGAATGCGGGAAGCGCCAGGTCGCGAACGCACGCACCGCGCTCGCGCATGGATTCGGCGGCGTGCTTGCCGGCAACGCGACCGTGATCCTGGGTCGAGGCGGCTAGGACGACGACGATGAATGCGCTGGCCGAGCTCATATCGCGCGCGGGACGCGAATTTGCCGAGCGCGAGGCGCTCGTCGGGGAAACGCGCTCGCTCACCTTCGGCGCCGTGGATGTCGAAAGCAACCGTATCGCATCCGCGCTCGCGCGCCGCGGCATCGTGAAAGGTGAGCGCGTTGCGATCCTCCTCGCGAATTGTCCGGAGCTCGTCGTCACCGACTTCGCGCTGATCAAAGGCGGGCTCATCCGCGTGCCCGTGAATCCGCGCTATGTCGCGCCCGAGATCGAGTTCATCCTGAATCATTCGGGCGCTGCGGCGCTCGTGACGAGCTCTGCATTTGCAGGAGTCATCGCGCAGATCCGCCCCCGCCTCGGCTCGCTGCGAGAAGTGATTGCCGTCGACGCGCTCCCGGGCGTTTCCGGCGCGCTCGCATGGAACGACGTTCTGGGCGAGGGCGGCGCGGAAGCTTTCGCCGCCGACACGACGGACGGCGACGGCTACATGATCGCCTATACGTCGGGCACGACGGGTCGCCCGAAAGGGGCACTCACGACGGTTGCCGCGCGATGGGCGGGCATCGGCATCACCTACGCGAACGAGATGTTCGTGACGCCCACTGACACGATGTTGCACGTCGCATCGCTTGCGCACGGAAGCGGCACGAAGGTGCTCCCCGTGTTCGCGAAGGGAGGGAAGAACGTGCTCGCAGGCAGGTTCTCGCCGTGCGAGTTCTTCCGCCTCGTCGAAGCGCACAAGTCGACGATGAGCTGGATGGTGCCGACGATGGTCGCGATGCTCGCCGACGCGCCGGAGCGCACGGACTTCGACCTTTCGAGCCTGCACACGGTGATCTACGGCGGCGCGCCGATGCCCGAACCGGTGCTCGCTCGCGCGCTCGCCGCATTCGGCCCGATCTTCGTCCAGATCTACGGACTCACCGAGGCGCCGCATCCGGACCTGATCCTCACCAAGCACGAGCACCCGCCCGATCCGGTCACCGGCAAGCGCGTCGCTGCCGGCGCGACCGGACGCGCGGCGATCGGCGCTCGTGTGCGACTCGTCGGCGCTGACGGACGGGATGTCGGTGCCGGAGAGGTCGGCGAGCTCGTCGTAGCCGGCGCGCATGTGATGGCGGGCTACTGGAACGATCCCGCCGCGACCGCGGAAGTCCTCCGCGATGGCTGGTGTCACACCGGCGACCTCGCGACGGTCGACGCGCACGGCGTCTATACGATCGTCGACCGCAAGAAGGAGATGATCATCTCCGGCGGCTACAACGTCTATCCGCGCGAGGTCGAGGACGCGTTGTATCGCCATCCGGCGGTCGCCGAGTGCGCGGTGATCGGCGTGCCCGACGAGCTGTGGGGGGAGGCCGTGGTCGCACTGATCGTCGCGAAATCCGGGTGCGCGATCGGCGACGAGGATCTACGCGCTCATTGCGCGCGCGAGCTCGCCGGCTACAAGAAGCCGCGCGGGATCAACGTCGTTACCGAGCTCCCGAAGACCGCCAACGGCAAGGTCGACAAGAAGGCGCTGCGCGAAATGTATGCGGGCTCCGCAAGCCCCGGAACGAGAGCTGCGGCATGAGCTACGTCCGCATCGTCGAATTCGAGGACCGGCCCGCCCCGCCGAGCGGCGAATGGTATGCACCGGACGGGCGCCCGGGGAGCGTTCGCATCGATCGCGGAGACGCGGCGCTCGCTCCCGCGGATGCGGATATCGGCCGGCTGACGACGACCTGGACGGGCGTGCGCGTCTATCGCGGCGGGACGGAGCGGAAGGGATCGATCGTCTACATGCTCAAGTACCCGGTGCCGTTCGACTATCTGTACGAATTCGACGCGTGGTTCCGCTACGAGCACATGCCGATGCTGTTCGAGGAGCCCGCATGGTACGGCTGCGAGCTCTTCCGTGCGCTCGGCGCGTCGAGCTACACGTTCGCCGCGCTGCAGTATGTCGAGCCTCACGCGCTCAAGTCCGACGCGCGCAACGCTTCCGTCGACACGCCGTGGTGGCATCGGCTGTGCAAGCACGAGTGGTTCGACAAGCAGTTCATCCGCACGCTGATGAAGCCGCTCTGACGATGCCGCGACACGTTCCAATCGTCGACGAGACGCTGCGCGACGGCCACCAGTGCCTGTGGTCGACGCGGATGACGAACGAGATCATGTTGCCGGTCGCCGCGCGGATGGACCGCGTCGGCTTCGATTCGATCGACCTGATCGGGGGCGCCGTGTGGGATGTCTCGGTGCGCTTCCTCAAGGAGGACCCGTGGGAGCGGATGCGCCACGTGCGCCAGCTCATCACGCGCACGCCGATCAACGCGATCGTCCGCGGCCAGAGCCTGTGGACGTTCGAGGTCTTTCCGAACGACGTCGTCGAGCTCGCGATCGAACGGCTCAAGGCGAACGGCATCGCGCAGGTCGCTATCTACGACCAGTTCAACGACCTCGGGAACGTCGAAGTGGGCGTCGCCAAGGCGAACGAGGTCGGTTTGATGGTGATGGGCACGCTCGTATTCTCGTGGAGTCCCGTGCACACCGACGAATACTATGCGGCGAAGGCCGCGCAGTTCGTCGCGATCGGCGCCGACGAGATCAACCTGAAGGACCCGAGCGGAATGCTCTCGGTCGAGCGCATCCGCACGATCATACCGGCGCTGCGCAAGGCGATCGGAAGCGTGCCGATCAACATCCATTCGCACTGCATGACCGGGCGCGCGCCCGACGTGCTCATCGCCGGCGTGGAGGCCGGCGCCGACAAGCTGCACACCTGCGTGTCGCCGCTTGCCCACGGCGCATCGCATCCGCCGTCGGAATGGGTCCACGATCAGCTCGTCGCGCGCGGCTACACGACGGGGCTCGATCGCGAAGCGCTGGAGGAGGTCGCCGGCTACTTCCGCTACGCGTGCCATCGCTGGGAGAAGCCGCGCGGCGAGCCCGTCGAATTCGACGAGCGCGTGCTCGAGCACCAGATGCCTGGCGGGATGATCACGAACCTCGTCAACCAGCTGCGCGGGATCGGCATCGCGGATCGCCTCGACGAGATCCTCCACGAGACGGCGCGCGTGCGCAAAGACATGGGCTACGTTCCCGTCGTGAGCCCGACCGCCCAGTTCATGGTGACGCAGGCGGTGCTCAACGTGATGCACGGCGAGCGGTACAGGACGGTGCCCGACGAGCTCCGCAAGTACTGCCTCGGCTATTACGGCAAGCCGCCGGCGCCGATCGCGCCCGAATTGCTGGAGCGCGCGGTGCGCGACGGCGATACGTTCGTCAGCGGACGCTGCGGCGATCTCGTTCCACCCGCCCTCGAGCGCGTGCGCAGGACGCGAGGGCCCTTCAAGACCGACGAAGACCTGCTGAACGCAGTGTTCTACGGCGACGAAATACTCGAACCCCTGTTCGCGGCACGCGCGCAAGCGGACTACGCGCGCTTCTACAACGGCTACAACCCGCTGCGCGACCTCCTCGGCGAGATCACGCGCCACCGGCATATCGGTTATATTGGTCTGCGCGGGCGGGAGGGCGCAGGGGATCTGCGAATCGAAATGTCGGGGTGACGCTCGATGTTGATCTGGGAGCTCGCGACAACTGACGCGGCGGACATCCGCCGCACCGCGATCGGATGTGCGGCGGACGCCGAGGCGTATGTGCGCGACGACGGCCGCGGGACGCTGATCGTCTGCGCAGGCGACGATCCTCGCGCAGCGGGTCTTTCAGGCGCAACGCAGATGTCGCAGCTTTTCACCGGCGGCCGCTACGGGCGCCGGGGCGGCGACTGGCTGTTCCACGTCGGATTGTGGACGCCGGAAGACTTCCGCGTCGAATTCCTCGCCTGGTACCAGCTCGAGCACCTGCCGATCCTGCTCGAATGCCCGACGTGGGACGGCTGCCGCTTCGTCGAGCAGAAAGTCGAGAGGGGATGCCAGTTCTACGCGATGCACCAGCTCGCGGACCGCTCGGCGCTCGACTCGGCCGAGCGCAAGCGTTCGCGGGCGACACCCTGGTTCAAGCGTCTGTCGGTCCATCCGTGGTTCGACGGCGCATTCACGCGCACGCTGTGCAAGAGGGCCACCGCGTGAGCAACAGCAACGGGCAACACCCGGATAACGAACGCATTCACTCATAGGAGGACGCCATGGACTCATCCCGATCGGGCGACAAAAAGCCCGCAGCGCCGGCCGACTCGGCCACGAATATGGACCGGAGAAAGTTCCTCGGCGCGGCTGCTGCGACGGCCGGGGGGGTGCTGCTCGGAGATCTCGCCACGGTGCCCGACGCGCACGCTCAAGCGGGCGGACAGAAATTCACCGACTGGGGCTGGCCGCAGCCGTACGAACAGATTTCTCCGAAATCGAAGCAATGGCTCGAGAGCAAGGGCTGGTGGCCGATCTCCGCCGGCTGGATCGTCGTGTGGTCCGGCGAGGAGATGATCGGCAACATCCTGCAGAGCGAAAAGCTTCTCGAGAAGCGCGGGATCGACGTCAAATGGCAGACGTTCGTCGCCGCCGGATTTTCGAACGAAGCGTTCATTCCGGGCCGCATCCAGCTTGCGAGCACCGGCGCGCTCGGCGTGCTCGCGCTGCTCGCGAACAAGGTGCCGACGCGCGCGCTCGCCGTCCACTCGCCGGGGATCACGCACGCCGCGACGGTTCCGCCCGACTCGCCGCTCAAGAGCCTGTCCGACCTGAAGGACCAGAAGGTGCTGAAGCGTCCCGCGGTGGTCGCGACGACGACGGGTTCGACGAATCACTTCGGCTTCATCGCAGCGGCGGCCTATCTCGGCCTCAAGGACAACCAGGACTTCACGCTGCGCAGCATGCCGCCCGGCGACATCGCGACGGGTCCCAAGGGCATCGACGTGTTCACGATCTGGGAACCGCATGTTTCGTATTCGACCGAAGTGCTGAAGACGACGCGGCTGCTCGAGACACTCAATCCGTATTACATCTACAGCGGCTACTACTACATGCGCCTCGAGATCGAGGAGAACGCGCCCGACGTCGCGCAGGCGATGACCGATGCGTTCGTCGAGGCGGTGCTGTGGGCGAAGGCCAATCCGCAGAAGGCTCTCGATGCGCTGATGGCGCAACCGGCGTACGGACGGCTCTCGAAGGAGCTGATCCAGAGGATGTCCGAGCGTTACCTGTTCTGGCCGAAGCCCACCGTCTACTACCCGTTCGACGATCCGAACGGATTGTGGCCGAAGGAAGAATCGCGGATCAGCGAATGGGCGTTCTCGACCGGCGCGTCGAAGACGAAGGTGACGAGCGCCGACTGGGAGAGCGTGCGCAAGACGAGCTACATGGCGACGACCTTCGGCAAGCTCGGGTGGAAAGTCCCGGCGCGGCCGCCGATCCTTCCCAAGGATTTCGGCGGCGTCGGCAACCTGCCGTACAAGCCGTATGCCGCGGAGATCCTGACCGGTCCGGCGCCGTTCCCCGAGCCCGGCGAGCTCACGAAGCCCTGGACGTTCATGGGGAAGACGTACAGCGTTTGATCGTGGAGAAAGCAGTCGAGGCGCGAAGGTTGCGATGAGCGAAGCGGGGAACCGCGTTTTGCCGCAGAAGGCGCGGGCGTTCCACGCCTCGGCGGACGCTGCGGATGCCGGTGCGCCGCCGGCAGCGACGCCGCCGGCTGTTGCGCCCGGGCGTCCCGCCGACGCCGAGGCGATGCACCGCCTCGCAGTGTCGATGGTGCCGCCGCCGCCGCCCACGTGGCGACGGCTGCTCTCCCAGGTCCAGCACTTCTGGCTGCTCGTCGTGTTCATCGTCGTCTGGCAGGCGATCAGCACGTTCGGCGTTCGCTACAACCCGCAACTCGACGTGATGCTGCCGCCGCCCACCGCCGTCTTCTCGGCGGCCGTCGACCTGATGCAGCGCGGCGTACTGCTGACGCACGTCTTCGACAGCCTCTACCGCGTGCTGCTCGCCGTCGGCACTGCAAGCGTCATCGGCATTCCGCTCGGCCTTGCGATGGGCTGGTTTCCGCGTTTCCGCTCGACGGTCGATCCGCTGCTCGAATTCGTTCGCCCGATTCCGCCGCTCGCGTGGATTCCGCTGTCGATCCTCTGGTTCGGAATCGGCGACACGCAGATCGTCTACATCATCTTTCTCGCGGCGTTCTTCCCGATCGTGCTCAACTCGATGGCCGGTGCGCGCGACATCGACACGTATCTCGTGCGCGCAGGGCAGAGCCTCGGCGCGCGGCCCGGAGAGCTGTTCAAGACCGTCGTTCTGCCGGCGGCGATGCCGAACATCTTCACCGGAGTGCGCATCGGCCTCGGCATCGGCTGGATGGCGCTCGTCGCCGGCGAGCTCGTCGCGGCGCCGACCGGCCTCGGCTACATGATCAACAACGCGCGAACGCTGTTCCGCAGCGACTACATCCTGCTCGGGATGGTATTGATCGGCGTGCTGGGGCTGCTGCTCGACTACCTGATGCGCCGTCTCGCGCTGTTGATCATGCCATGGCATCGGGGGCAATGACGATGCCGCAGGTGAGCGTCACCGGCGTGAGCAAGGTCCACGTCTCGATGAAGGGGGAGCCGCTGCTCGCGCTGCACGACGTCAACCTCGCCGTCGAGCAGAACGAGTTCTTCTCGATCGTCGGCCCGAGCGGCTGCGGCAAGACGACGCTCCTGAACCTGCTCGCGGGGTTCGAGCAGCCGACGCGCGGCGAAGTGCGGGTCGGCGGCGAGCTCATCACCGCGCCCGGCTGGGAGCGCGCCGTCGTGTTCCAGGAGTACGCGCTGTTTCCGTGGTACACGGTGAGCCAGAACATCCGCTACGGGATGCAGCGCAAGCGCGTTCCGGAAGTGGAGCAGAAGAAGCTGCTGCAGCATTACATCGCGCTCGTCGGGTTGAAGGGATTCGAGTCGCGCTACCCGCGGGAGCTCTCCGGCGGGATGCGCCAGCGCGTGAGCATCGCGCGCGCTCTCGCCGTCAATCCGGCGATCCTGCTGATGGACGAGCCCTTTGCGGCGCTCGACGTCCAGACGCGCGAATACATGCAGGACGAGCTCTTGAGGATCTGGGAGCGCGAGCGCAAGACGGTGATCTTCGTCACGCACAGCATCGACGAGGCGATCAAGCTCTCCGATCGGATCGCGATCATGGCGCCGCGGCCCGGACGCGTCGAGGAGATCAAGGACGTCGAGTTCGACCGTCCGCGCGATCCGACGAACCCGGCGATGGTGCGGCTCGTCGCGGAAGTGAAGGTCTGGATGCGCCAGCAGGCGTTTGCCGCACCGGCGGACGTCCCGGCGGAAGCTGGTGCGAATCACGGTTGAAGCAACGATTCCGAAGGAAGCTCGCGCGCCGGGGGGCGCACGGCGACGAATCGACATGACGGAGGTGACGGCAATGACGAAGCGCGTGAACGTAACGAACTGGCTCTGCGCGGGGGCGCTCGCGATGCTGGCGGTCGCGCCCGGCGCGATGGCGCAGGACAAGCTGCGTCTGACGGTGGCCAACGGCAATCCGCCGACGATTCCCAGCACGTGGTGGATGACCGACTACATCGGGCCCAAGCTCGTCGAGTACACGAACGGCCGGGTCGCGGTGAACATGCAGGTCAACAGCACGCTGTGCGTCGAGCACAAGTGCGTCGAGCAGGCGAAGCTCGGCCAGATCGACATCGGACAGATCTCGGGCGGCAACATCGGCGCGTTCGGCACGACGTTCGACATCCTCAACCTGCCCTACATCTTCAAGGACGACGAGTCGGCGGAGAAGCTGATCGGCGGCTGGCTGGGCGAGGAGCTCGCCAACCGTGCCGCCAAGGAAATGGGCTTGCACATCATCGCGATCATCCCATCGTACAGCTTCCGCAACGTCGACAACTCGAAGCGCGAGCTGAAAGTGCCCGCCGACATGAAGGGCCTCAAGTTCCGCGTGACCAAGTCGCCGGCGGAATTCAACATGATCAAGGCGTGGGGCGGCACCGCCGTTCCCTACGACTGGGGCCAGCTCTACGACGGCCTGCAGAGCGGCGTCGTCGACGGCATGTACATTCCCGACGCATACGTGGGCGCGATGAAGTTCTACGAGGTGACGAAGTTCATCACGCTGACCGGCGGCTCGTGGAACGCGCACATCTTCTTCATGGACCAGAAGCGCTACGAGCGGCTTCCCGACTGGGCGAAGGCGGCGGTCGATCGGATCGGCAAGGAGATCCGGCAGCAGAGCTTCAAGGTCGACAACGAATGGATGGCGAAACACACCGCGGCGCTCAAGGACAAGGTGAAGATATACAAGCCGACGCCGGCCGAGATGCAGCTCTGGTACGACGGCGCGCCCGCCGCATGGGTCGCGGTGAAAGGCACGTACGATCCCGCGCTCGCGAAGCGCGCGCTGCAGGACCAGGGACAGGACGCGCTGATCAAGAAGCTGCAGGCAGCCGGCGCGCTGTAACGACGATGGCGATCTCGCAACCGCTCGGCGTCATCCCCGACATCGCAATCCAGGCGATTCCCGACGACGAACGGCTGTGGGTCCCCGAGCCCGGCAAGGACAGCGTCTGGTTCCGGCCGTTGATGCTCGACACCGTGCGCGGCGGCTGGACCATCCTGCTGCGGATTGGCCGCAAGGGCGTCTACAGCCGCCATCGCCATCCGGGGCAGGTGCATGCGTACACGATCAAGGGCGCGTGGCGTTATCTCGAGCACGACTGGGTCGCGACGGCGGGAACGTATGTCTTCGAGCCGCCGGGGGAAACGCACACGCTGGTCGTCGATACCGCCGACGAAATGATCACGTTCTTCCACAACGTGTCCGGCGTCGTCCGTGTACGTCGACGAGCAGGGGAAGGCAACCGGTCACGAAGACGTCTTCACGCGGATCGAAATGTGCCGGCGCCACTTTCGCGACGTCGGCCTCGGCGAAGATTACGTGAAGCCGTTCCTGCGGTGAGGTAGTGCGGACGACCGGGCGCGCGGCGGACGATCAGCCTCCCGCCTCGGTGCGGTTCGCACGAACCGTCGCAAGATAGATGCCGGCGATGATCAGCGCCGCGCCCGCGAGATGAAACGCCTCGATCCGCTCTCCGAGAAAGAGGATGGAGAGTATCGGCGTGTAGACGAGCATCATGTACATGAACGGCCCCGCGCGCGCCGGGCCGATCTGCGCAACGCCGTGATTCCAGCTGATGTACGCGAGCACCGAGGCGACGATGCCGACGTAGGCGATTCCGGCGATCGATTCGGCCGATGGGACGAGCACCCGGCCCGCCGACGCCTCTATCGCCCACAGCGGCGCGAGCATCACGACGCTGATGGCCGCGATCACCGTCAGCAGATCGAGACCGCGGAGTTCGGCCGGACGCCAGCGCAGGCACACCGTATAGCCAGCCCACGAGAGCGCCGAGAAGAGGATCCACGCGTCACCGGGGTTGAGCTCGAAGCTGCGCAGCACCGCGAGGCTGCCGCGGCTCACGATGACGAGAACGCCGGCGAACGAGAGCAGCGTCCCGAAGATCGCGGCTGCACCGAGGCGCGTTCCGAGGAGCAGCACCGATGCCAACGCGATGAAGATCGGCGACGTCGCGTTGAGCAACGCGGCGTTCGTCGCGGTCGTGTCGCGCAGACCCCAGTAGATCGGGATATGCTGGAGCACGGTCGCGAACAGCGCGAGCAGGCAGAGGATCTTCCACGAGCGACGGATCGCCGGCCACTGGTGGCGGATGTGAGAAAACGTGAACGGCGCGAGGACGACGAACGCGACGGTCCAGCGCCAGAAGGTCAGCGCGACCGGAGGGGCGCTGAGGCGAAGCCAGCGCCCGACGACGAAGTTTCCCGCCCAGCACAGCACGGCGAGCGCGAGCAGCAGATAGGCCGCCAACGCGGCCTTCGCCGCAGAATGCGCGGGCGTCGTCACGGGAGAGGGATGGTGGTTTCGCGGCATGCCGCTGAAAAATAGGGTCAGAGACGACTTTCGTTCGACGGCATCGGAGCCCCAAGTGGTGCGAGAAAGTCGTCTCTTACCCTATTTTTGGGGAGGACAGTAGATGGATCTCGATCTGCGAGGAAAGGTTGCGCTGGTGACGGGAGGGACGAGCGGCATCGGGCGCGCGATCGCGACCGCACTGCTCGACGAGGGCAGTGAAGTGTACGCTGGCGACATCAATCTGTCCGCGGCGCGTCACGCGCCCGAATTCGCTGTCGCGAACGCTCGGCTCACGCACATCGACGTCGGTGACGCCAAGGGTGTGCAGCAGGCGGTCGACGCGATCGTCGCGGAGCGGGGCCGGATCGACATCCTCGTCAATTGCGCGGGCATCCTTAAAACGCGCTCGCTCGTCGAATCGACGATCGCCGACTGGGACGACGTCGCAAGGATCAACCTCTCAGGCGTCTACTATTGCTCGAAGGCGGTGCTGCCGGCGATGATCGCGCAACGCTACGGAAAAATCGTCAACATCGCCTCGGTTTCGAGCGCGAAGGGGGGCGGCCAGTTCGGCAACGTGCTCTATGGAACGACCAAGGCGGGTGTCGTCGCGTTGACGCAGGGCTTCGCGCGGGAGCTCGGACCTCATGGCATCAACGTCAACGCGATCTCGCCCGGTGTCGTCGGTACGGCAATGACGTCCAGCCTGATGACCGCCGACGTGCGACAGAAGATCGTCGACGCGATCCCGCTGCGGCGCTTGATCGAGCCTCCGGAGATCGCCCGCCTCGCACTCTTCCTCGCTTCGGATGTCTCGCGAGGAATGACCGGGCAGAACGTGGCTCTCGACGCCGGCTTTCTCGTTCGCTGAGGCGCGACTCGACGATCGCTCTTCGGTCGATCATCTCACGCGCGAGCGACGACAGCGCCCCGCAGCACCTATTTGGCGTTCGCAGGCTCGATCCCGGATCGCATCGTGGCTAATGACAATTTCTCGGCCAAGAGTCTTTTGGTCAATGCGGGGATTGTTCTGGCGGGCCTCGCCCTTGTGCTGGTACGGTCGACTCGCCACGCGCATTGGGGTCCTGAAGGTCCGGTGGGAGGTTGGCTGCTTCTCGTCCCGTACGTATTCATTGCTGCTGCAGTCACGGCCGTGCTCATCGTGCGGGGCGCGTTCTCGTGGGTCCCCGGCGGTCGCCTGACGTGCGCTCTGGTCTGGCTCGGGCTTCTCGTCGCTTTCGCCGTCTCGGGCTGGTACTCGATGTCCGATCCCGAAACGAAGTTCGAAGAGTTCGCGGCGTTATCCGGCTGGCTGCTGCTCGCGGGCTGCCTCGTCGCAGCGAATGCCGGCCCATCGAATGTCGCAAAGGCCGTCATCGTTGCAACGCTTGGTCTCGGAGGCGTCGCCGGATGGCTCCAGGTTGGCGCTTGGCTCGTCGGTCGTGCGGAGGAGCAGAATCAAGTTGCGGAAAGCCGGATCGCGCACGAGCGGGAGTTCCAGGAAAGCCTGGATGCGGAGTTCCGGGCGCTCGGCAAGGACGCACCGCTCTGGAAGTATCTCGGCTACATGTACCTGTCGAACGAGGCGCTCCGCAAGGAATGCCTCGCGATCATCGCCGCACGTCCGGACCGCGACGCGCAGCTCGCCGAGTATCTCGGCAACGAAATGCTCGCGTCCGGAGCGACGAGATACATCGGCGAGTTTCATCCCGCGCCCGGGGCGGCGCTGGCTCCGGCCTTTGCCCGCAGGTCCGACCTGGTCCTCTCGCAGATTTCGGAGATGGAAACGGGCTCCGATCGGCTTGGCGAGCGCTCTTACGCCGACATCCGGGACATCCTTCGTGCCGAGGCGCGGATCCACAAGGGTGGCGGCGATCTCGCGCCGCAGATGGCCGCGTGGCGAAGCTATCTGAAGCGGTTCAAGAACACAGGGGAGCTCGTGACGGAGATCGATCAAACGTTAGCGCAGGGAAAACCACGCTGACTCGCGATCCGGACGCGCGCGGGCCATGGAACGCGAGCGTCAATCATCGAGTCCGCTCATGCCCTTGCGATGCGCGAGAGGCTTCGCGCCGGCGATGCGGAACGCGACCATGCCCGGCCACGCCAACCCGCCGTCGCGCTTGCGCGAGAAAAGCACGCCGTCGGTGCGTGAGCGCATCGGCGTTCGCGCCTTCGGTCCGCGTGGATCGGCAGGATCGATGATTTCGCAGACGACGTCGCCGTTCCTGAGTCGCGCGCCCGCGGGGTGGGCGTAAACAATGAAGCCGCGGACCGGGCAGTAGCCTACGTCCATCCCGCTGATCGGTGTCGGCGCCGACCGCAGGCGCGGCAACGGGCGGGCCCGCCCCGCGATGACCCCTCGCCGAACCAGGTAGTGGTACAGGTTGCTGGCATCGGAGGCGCCGCGCTCGTGACTGACCTCGTGCTGGCTGCGCAGCTCCACCGTCGAGGAAAAGCAGGCCTGCGGAATCGCCGCTTCGCGGAAGCGCGCCGCGAGCCGCGGCCACAAGGCGCCGTTCACGCCGGAGAACGTGAGCGCCTGGGCAAACGGCTCGTTGTACATCGTCGCCTCGACGCCAAGCTCCGCGGCGAGCTCCTGCGCCCGGCCGTTGATGTCGGGGGCCGCCGTGAACAGGTGCAATATGGCATCCATGTCGCAATGGAGGTCGAGTACGATGTCGGCATCGATGGAAAGCTTCATCATCTCGACGCGCATCGTCTGCAGCTCGTTCAGCGGCTTCATCGCCTTCAACGCCGCGAGCGCGGCCTTGCGGATCAGGTCCACGTTGCTCGCCGCATCGCGCGAGAGCTTGCGGCCGACGCGCTCGGCGACCGCGTCCGAGAGGTCCAGCCAGTTGCGGTTGAAGTTGTCGCGGGAGAGCAGGTCGTAGCGGCCCAGATGATTGTTCCCGACCAACTGCGACTGGCCGATCGGATTGACCGTGGGGACGACGATGACCTCGCCCCGGATACGCCGGGCGCTCTCCGCCCTGGCGAGCATCGGCATCAGATGGTGCAGTGCAATCGCCCCCGGCAATTCGTTAGCATGAATCGCCGCCTGGATATAGACTTTGGGCCGCGCGCCGGCGCGTCCGAACCGCAACCAGGCGATCGAGCGGGCGGTGCCGGGCGTCATGGCAGGCAGATGGATTTTGTTTTTCGAGACCGGCATAAGAGAATCTCCTGAGTCGAGGAACCGCAGCAGCGAAGATCGTTTCGAGTTTACTTCGCCATCCCGGCACGGACCAGTGAGCAACACGAGGAGGAATCATGAACGAGCAGGAACTTCGAGGTTTGATCGAGGCAGTCCGTGAAGGGAAGGTCACGCGGCGGGAGTTCGTCCTGACGCTGCTTTCCGTCGGGTTGACGGCGCCGATCGCAGGGCAGTTGCTGATGCACGCGGGCGTGGCGCAGGCGCAGACGCCATCCACGTACAAGCCCACCAAGCGAGGCGGCGGCGGCCCGGTCAAGACGCTGTGGTGGCAGGGCGCGACGCTCTTGAATCCGCATTTCGCGACCGGAACCAAGGACCAGGACGGCTCGCGGATCTTCTACGAGCCGCTCGCCGGATGGGACAACGACGGCAACCTGGTTCCGGTCCTCGCCGCCGAAGTCCCAACGCCCGAGAACGGCGGCGTCTCGAAGGACGGCAAGACGATCATCTGGAAGCTCAAGAAGGACGTCCAATGGCACGACGGCAAGCCGTTCACGTCGGCCGACGTCGTGTTTAACTGGGAATACGCGGCAGACCCCGCGACCGCGGCGGTCACCATCGGCTCCTACAAGGACATCAAGGTCACGGCGATCGACCAGTACACGGTGCGGGTCGAATATGCCAAGCCATCTCCATTCTGGGCGGACCCGTTCGTCAGCGTCCGCGGGATGATCATCCCGAAGCACCTGTTCGAAGCCTACAAGGGCGCGAAGTCGCGCGAGGCGCCGAACAACCTGAAGCCCGTGGGCACCGGGCCCTACAAGTTCGTCGATTTCACGCCGGGCGACATGGTCCGCGGCACGATCAACATGAATTACCACCAGCCCAATCGCCCGTACTTCGACACGATCGAAATGAAGGGCGGCGGCGACGCGGTCTCGGCGGCGCGAGCGGTCCTGCAGACCGGTGAGTTCGACTACGCGTGGAACCTGCAGGTGGAGGACGAGATCCTCACGCGGCTGGAAACGGGCGGCAAGGGCCGCGTCAATATCATTCCGGGCGGGGACATCGAGCACATCCAGTGCAATTTCACCGATCCCTGGACCGAAGTCGACGGCGAGCGCTCGAGCGTCAAGACGAAGCACCCGATCCTGACCGACCCCGCCGTGCGCGAGGCGCTCGCGCTGCTGGTCGACCGCGCGTCGATCCAGCAGTTCATCTATGGCCGCACCGGTATCGCGACCGCGAACTTCGTCAACAATCCGTCGCGCTTCCGCTCGAAGAACACCTCGTTCGAATTCAATGCCGCGAAAGCGGGAGAGCTGCTGGACAAGGCGGGCTGGAAAGTGGGCACCGACGGGATCCGGGCGAAGGAAGGGAAGAAGCTCAAGTTCGTTTACCAGACTTCCGTCAACCAGCCGCGCCAGAAGACGCAGGCGATCGTCAAGCAGGCCGCGCAGAAGGCCGGAATCGACCTCGAGCTCAAGGCCGTCACGGCGTCGGTGTTCTTCTCGTCGGACGTCGCAAACCCGGATGTCTACACGAAGTTCTACACCGACATCCAGATGTACACGACGACGATGACGCAGCCGGACCCCGAGATCTTCATGAACCAGTTCTGCTCGTGGGAGTTCTCGACGAAGGAGAACAAGTGGCAGGGGCGCAACATCACGCGATGGCAGAACAGCGAGTACGACGCCGCATATAAGGCCGCCCAGGTCGAGCTCGATCCGGTCAAGCGGGCGGCGCTGTTCATAAAGATGAACGACCTCGTCGTGCAGAACCGGGCGATCATTGCGGTCGTCTCGCGGCCCCGCGTGCGCGCGTCCAACCTGAGGCTCAAGGTGCCCGAGAGCGGCTGGGACAGCGATTTCTGGGCGCTGCAGGACTGGTATCGCGAGGGAACGCCGCCGGCGTGATACGCCCGCGCGTGCGGGGCGCGGCGGAGCGATGACCTTCCCCGGCACCTACGTTCTGAGACGACTGCTGATTGCCCTGCCCAGCCTGCTGGGCATCAGCGTCGTCCTGTTCACGGTCCTCGCGCTCGCGCCGGGCGATCCGTTCGGCGAGCTCGTCTCGAATCCCAACGTCCCGGCGGAGGTTGCCGCGAACCTCCGCCACAAGTTCGGGATGGACGATCCGGTGCTCGTCCGCTATTTCCACTGGCTCCTCGCGATGCTGCAGGGCGACTGGGGGTTCTCGTTCGCGAGCCGCATCAACGTCGACACGCTGATCATGCATCGCCTGCCGACGACGATCATCGTGATCGGCTCCTCGCAGGTGCTCGCGCTGCTGGTCGCGCTTCCGGTCGGCGTCTACGCGGCGACGCGCCCGTATTCGCTGTTCGATCAGATCGCGAGCACGCTGACCTTCATCGGGTTTTCGCTGCCGACGTTCTTCACCGGGCTGCTGCTGATCCTCGTGTTCAGCATCCAGCTCGACTGGCTGCCGTTCGTCTACCGCTCCGACATCGCCGCAACCGGCTGGCGGTTCTATTGGGAGCACTTCCGGCAGGCGATCATGCCGGTGGCCGTCCTGGGATTGTTCCAGGCCGCATCCTGGACGCGCTACGTCCGATCCGCGGCACTCGACGTGATTCGCCTCGACTACGTGACCACCGCGCGGTCGAAGGGACTAAAGGAGCGCGCGGTCATCCTCAAGCACGTCGTGCGCAACGCGCTGATCCCGGTGGTCACGCTGGTCGCGCTGCAACTGCCCGCGGTCTTCGGCGGAGCGATTGTCACCGAGCAGATCTTCCGCGTGCCCGGCATCGGGTCGCTGCTGATCAGCGCGATCCTCGCCAACGACACCCCGGTCATCATGGCGGTGACCTTCGTATTCTCGTGTCTCGTGATCGTGTTCAATCTCATCGCCGACATCCTCTATGGCTGGCTCGACCCTCGCATCAGCCTCCGTTAGCGTCCCGGAGAGTGCGCGCCGGGGCAAGCCCGTCTCGCTCGGCCAGGACATCTGGCGGCGATTCAAACGCCATCGCCTCGCGCTCGTCGGCGCGCTGATCCTTCTGGCGATCGTGCTCGGTGTCGTTCTCGGTCCGTGGCTGTGGAAGGTGCCGATCAACGCGATCGACTTCAACGCCCGGCTTGCGCCGCCGTCGTGGATACACCCGTTCGGGACCGACGATCTGGGCCAGGACCTTCTCGCCCGGATGCTCTACGGGGGACGCATCTCGATCGCCGTCGGTCTCGCCGCGATGCTGATCGCCGTCGTCGTCGGCACTGTCGTCGGCGCGATCGCCGGCATGTCGCGCGGTCGTGTCGACACGGCGCTCATGTGGCTCACCGATCTGTTCCTCTCGCTGCCGCAGCTCCCGCTGCTGCTGCTGATCATCTACCTGTTTCGCGACTCGCTGAAGAAGCTGGTCGGACCCGAGGTCGGCGTGTTCGTGCTGATCGTGGCGGTGATCGGCGGCTTTCGCTGGATGGCGGTCGCGCGGCTCGTGCGCGCGCAGTTCCTGTCGCTGCGCGAGAAGGAATTCCTGGAAGCCGCGCGCGCGCTGGGCGCGAGCCGGCTGCGCCAGGTCGCGCGCCACATCCTGCCCAACGCGATGGGCCCCGTGATCGTCGCGGCGACGATCGACGTCGCGAACGCGATCATCGCCGAGTCGACGCTCTCGTTCCTGGGGCTCGGGTTTCCGCCGGACATCCCGACGTGGGGACGCGTCCTCTACGACGCCAAGGACTATCTCGACATCGCACCGTACTGGGCGCTGTTCCCGGGCACGCTGATCTTCCTC
>DASSGI010000038.1:0-2469 GCA_035857655.1 Casimicrobiaceae bacterium
CTCGCGCTCGCGAAGGAGCTTCGCGGCGACACGCGCACGCGCGAGCTGCCGATCATCATGCTGACCGCCCGTACCGACGAGGCCGACAAGGTCGCCGGCCTGGAGGCGTGGGTCGACGACTACGTGACGAAGCCGTTCTCGCCGCGCGAGCTCAAGGCGCGGATCCGGGCGGTGCTGCGACGGCGCTCGCCGGAGATGGCGCAGGAACCGCTGACGGCCGGAAAGCTGCGCCTCGATCCGACAACGCATCGCGTCAGCGTCGACGGCAAGGAGGTCCCGCTCGGCCCGACCGAGTTCCGGTTGCTGCGGTTCCTGCTCGCGCGTCCGGAGCGCGTTCATTCGAGAACTCACCTTCTCGATCAGGTGTGGGGCGATCACGTCTATATCGAGGAGCGCACCGTCGACGTCCACATCCGGCGCCTGCGCCTCGCGCTCGAGCCGTTCGGGCAGGGCGGACTCATCGAAACGGTGCGCGGCAGCGGTTACCGGTTGAGCGTTCCGCGCTCCGGTTAGCGCACGCTCCCGAAGGTTCCGATGAGCGCCCTCGTCGTTGCCGGCATCGGTGTACCGCTCGCCGTTCTCGCTCTCGCGGGTATCGCGTGGTTCGCGTTCGGCGCCGGCTGGGCGATCGCTGTGCTCGCCGTGGGAGTCTGCGCCGTTGCCGGCCTCAACCTGTGGCACCTCTGCCGCCTGACGAAGTGGGCGGAGGCCGAGCTCGACTCTCCGGTCCCCGATGCGGATGGCGCGTGGGGCGTGGCGCTATCCGCGCTCTATCGGCGCGTACGGCTGCGCAACCAGCACCAGCTCGACCTCGCTGCGACGATCGAGCGTTTCCGCAGCGCCGTCGAGGCGCTTCCCGACGGCATGGTGATCCTCGACCACGCGAACCGCATCGAGTGGGCGAACGCGAAAGCGCAGGCGCACCTCGGCATCGAGCTCGAACGAGACACGGGTCAGCCGCTGCAGAACTTCGTCCGGCAGCCCGAAGTCGTCCACTACCTCGAGGCGGGCGATTTCACCGACGGCGTGGTCTTCGACTCGCTGCGCGAGATCGGCACGACGCTCGCGATCCAGGTCGTGCCGTTCGGGATCGACGAGCGCCTGCTCATCAGCCGCAACATCACGCAGCTCGAAGGAGTCGCGCGGATGCGCCGCGACTTCATCGCCAACGTCTCACACGAGCTCAAGACGCCACTCACCGTCATCAGCGGATTCCTGGAAACGCTGCAGGACCTCGACCTCGACCCGCGCCAGCGGGCGCGCTACATCGGGCTGATGGCCGTTCAGGCGACGAGCATGCAGCGACTCGTCGACGACCTGCTTACGTTGTCCGCGCTCGAGAGCGACCAGAACGCGCTGGCAGACGCGGAGTTCGACGTCGTTCCGCTGCTGCTGCAGGTCTCGGCCGACGCGAAGGCGCTGTCGGCGGGCCGCCACCTCGTTGCGCTCGACATCACCGATCCCGCGATGATCGAGGGGAGCCGCGACGAGCTCTCGAGCGCGTTCGGCAACCTGGTGAGCAACGCGATTCGCTACACGCCGGACGGCGGCACGATCACGCTCTCCTGGCGGATCGACGAGGACGGGCGCGGCGTGTTCAGCGTTGCCGATACAGGGATCGGCATCGCGCCGGAGCATGTGCCGCGGTTGACCGAGCGCTTCTATCGCGTCGACCGGAGCCGCTCGCGCGAAACGGGCGGCACGGGGCTCGGACTCGCGATCGTCAAGCACGTGTTGCTGCGCCACCAGGCAGAGCTCGACGTGATGAGCGAATTGGGCCGAGGGAGCACGTTCGCAGTGATCATTCCTGCGCGGCGCGTCCACCGCATGCCGGCGAGCTCCGGCAGCGACAAGGCGGCCGCGAGCTCGCCGGACCCGGAGCCTCAGACACGTCTGGCGCCCACCCCCGAAGTCCAGGCGCCGTCGCCCTCGGCTACCAGTAGCTGAGCGCGGCGCGAAACAGTCCTTTCAACTCGTCGCGTCCGACGTCGATCGGCGCGTTGCGGATCACGCGGTACTGGGGCTCGGCGCCCGAAGCGAGCGCATCGATATGCGAATCGTCGAAGCCCAGCGCTGAAAGCCCGTTGGGCATTGCAGTTGCGCGCATCAGCTCGACGACGCGCTGCGCAAGGATCTCTCCCGAATCCGCGGCGGTCGCGCCGCGCGTCTCTGCGGCAAGGCACTTCGCGCCGTGCAGGTGCCGATCGGGCGAACAGCGCGCGGTTGCGCGCCACACCGATGGATTGTTCAGGACGACCGCCATTCCGTGCGGCACGAGCGTCTTGCCCTCGGGATAGCCGGCGACGTGCCATTCCTTCGTGAGTCCCGATACCGAGTACGACAGGCCGTGCGGCAGATGACAACCGGCCGCGTTGAACGCGATTCCGGCGAGCATCGCTGCGTACATCATTTCGGTTCGCGCTTCGCTGTCCGACGGATCGTTGACCGCACGAACCAGATACGCGCCGA
>DASSGI010000039.1:0-9902 GCA_035857655.1 Casimicrobiaceae bacterium
TGCGTCATCGCAAGGACGGCCACGCGAGGGCTGAGCGCGGCGATCACCGATTTCACGTCCGGTTCGACTCGCTGGAGCTCCACCCCGAGGAGATCGGCGACGCCTTCGGCGATGTACGTATCGGTGGGAAAGTTTCCGATCGGCGTCAGCAGCACGTCCCTGCCGGGATTCTGCCGCGTCGCGGCAACGAGCAGCTTGAAGAGGTTGACCGACGTCGAGTCGGCGACGATCACTTCGTCGGCAGCCGCACCGATCAGCGGCGCGATCTTTGCCGCGGTGCGGCGTGCCGCGTCGATCCACCCGGCGTCGTTCCACGAGCGGACGAGACCCGCTCCCCATTCCTTTTCGACGATGACGCGCATCCGCTCGCCAACGCGGCGCGGCAGCGCGCCGAGCGAATTTCCGTCGAGGTAGATGACGTTGTCCGGAAGCACGAAGCGCTCGCGCAGCTTTGCGAGCGGATCGCGCGCGTCGAGGGCCAGGCAGTCATCGCGTGTGATCATCGGAGTCGACCGGATCCCTTGCGATCGCCGCGCAAGTGGCCGCCGGCTTACGCGGTGAATCCGATTCTCTTGTGCGTGCCGTCGCAGTACGGCTTGTTGCCCGATGCGCCGCATCTGCAGAGAAACGTCGACTCGGCGAACGCTTGGCGACCGTTCGCGCCGACGATCGTGAGCGGCCCCGTGAGCATCAGCGGACCGTTGGGCCGCGCGCGGATTGTGAGGGGACCACCGCCCGCCGTCGCCGGAGGCGACTCGGCCGCGCGCAGCGCAGCGCCGTCCTTGAACCCCGTCTTCTCATGGCTGCGGTCGCAGAACGGCTTGTTCTGCGAGGCGCCGCAGCGACAGAGCGCCATCCGCGTGTCGCGCAGCGCCACGTTGCCGTCAGCATCGATCAGCGCAAGGTCGCCGCGGAGATACGTAGGTCCGTCGACCGTCGGCGCCGCGGTGTTGATCGTATCGGACGCCTCCGTGACGCCGTCCTGCCTCTCGACGTGCAGCGCGCCGCTCGGGCAGCGGAGCACCGTGGCGGCGATCGCATCCGCCGCAGCGCCGTCGGGGTTTACCCATGGTCGCGAGCGCGAGTCGAAAACCGACGGCAAGCCCCGCGCGCATTCGGCAGCGTGAATGCAGCGCGTCGCCTCGAAGGTCACCGTGATTCCGGTCCCCGTGTAGCGATGCAATTTCGCTGTCGTGCTCATCGTGATCGCCATTTGCGCCCTCGGGCCGGCTGCGGGCGAGGGAGTCGGCTAGAATAACGCGGATTTCACTCGCTCGCGCTTCAGCCCTCATGTCGCACATTCTGCAGGACGTTCCGGTCGGCCAGAAGGTCGGCATCGCCTTCTCCGGCGGCCTCGACACGAGCGCGGCACTGCACTGGATGCGCGCGAAGGGGGCGATTCCTTACGCGTACACGGCGAATCTCGGCCAGCCGGACGAGCCCGACTACGACGATATCCCGCGTCGCGCCCGCGCGTATGGCGCCGAGGGCGCTCGCCTCGTCGACTGCCGCGCGGCGCTCGTCGCCGAGGGCATCGCCGCATTGCAGTCCGGCGCGTTCCACATCTCCACCGCTGGACAGACGTATTTCAACACGACGCCGCTGGGCCGCGCGGTCACCGGCACGATGCTCGTCGTCGCGATGCGTGACGACGACGTCCACATCTGGGGCGACGGCAGCACGTACAAGGGCAACGACATCGAGCGCTTCTACCGCTACGGATTGCTCGCGAATCCGGACCTCCGGATCTACAAGCCATGGCTCGATCGCGCGTTCATCGACGAGCTCGGCGGGCGCAAGGAGATGTCGGAATACCTGGCGCGCGCGAAACTCGACTACCGGATGAGCGCGGAGAAGGCCTACTCGACGGATTCGAACCTTCTCGGCGCGACGCACGAGGCGAAGGATCTCGAATTCCTCGACAAGGGCATGCGGATCGTCGAGCCGATCATGGGCGTCGCGTTCTGGCGCGAGGACGTCGTCGTCAAGCCGGAGACCGTCTCGATTCGGTTCGACGAGGGGCGGCCGGTCGCGCTCAACGGCGTTACGTTCACCGATGACGTCGAGCTCGTGCTCGAGGCGAACGCGATCGGCGGCAGGCACGGCATCGGGATGACCGACCAGATCGAGAATCGCATCATCGAGGCGAAGAGCCGCGGCATTTACGAAGCGCCCGGGATGGCGCTGCTGCACATCGGCTACGAGCGCCTCGTGACCGGCATCCACAACGAGGATACGATCGAGCAATACCGCGACGGGGGTCGCCGCCTCGGACGGCTTCTCTACCAGGGCCGCTGGTTCGATCCGCAGGCGATGATGTTGCGCGAAACCGCGCAGCGCTGGGTCGCGCGCGCGGTAACGGGCGAAGTGACGCTCGAGCTCCGCCGCGGCAACGACTATTCGATTCTCGATACGACGAGCCCGAATCTCACGTACAAGCCGGAGCGGCTCACGATGGAGAAGGCGGCGTCTTCGTTCACGCCACAGGATCGCATCGGCCAGCTGACGATGCGCAACCTCGACATCGCCGACACGCGCGAGAAGCTTCTCACGTACATGAAGAGCGGTCTGCTGCGTTCGCCAGGCGATTCCCCGCTGCCGCGTCTCGCCGACGGCGACGCGAAGCCGAAGTAGAGCAGCGCTCTCGGAAGACTCGGACGCCGCCGCGCGCGAGGCGCTACCTGATCGGAGCGCCGCAGCAGCCCACGGGCCGGTAAGGCATTCCCGCCTCCGCGGTCAGTCGACGCGCAAACCGAGCTTGCGGATGACGGGCGCCCAGGTTGCCGTTTCGTGCGCGATCAGCTCTCCGAAGGCCTCGGGCGGGCCGCCGATCAGCTCGAAGCCGACTGCGTGCATCCTGTCGGTCACGTCCGGCTCCTTGAGGATCGCGTTGATCTCGGCGTTCAGGCGGGAGACGATGGCCTTCGGCGTCGCCGAGGGCACCATGACGCCGTTCCACGCGAGCGCCTCGAATTCCGGATAGCCGGACTCGGCGATCGTCGGCAAACCGGGAAGCAGCGCAAAGCGCTTCGCGCTCGTCACCGCAAGCGCACGCAGCTTTCCCGCGTCGATCTGGGCTTTCAGCGGCTGCATCACCGCGAAGAGCATCTGGGTTTCATTCTGGATCGTTGCCATCACCGCGGGCGGCGAGCCGTTGAAAGGCACGTGCAGCGCGTCGAATCCGGCGACGGACTTGAGGAGCTCCATGTCGAGATGCGACGCGCTTCCGTTGCCGACCGACGCGTAGGCGACCTTCCGCGGATTCGCCTTTGCAAACGCGACGAGCTCGCGGACGCTTCGCGCCGGAAGCTCCGCGTTGACGGCGAGCACGTTGGGCTGGCTCGAAGCGATCACGACCGGGGCGAGATCCCTGGCGACGTCGTATGGGACCTTCGTGAGCAGCGGCGCGAACGCGAGAGGCCCGTTGAAGCCGAGCAGCATCGTATAGCCGTCGGGCGCCGCCTTCGCGACTTCCGCCGTCGCAACGGTGCCGCCCGCCGCCGGCTTGTTTTCGACGACGATCGGCTGCCCGATTCGATCCTTGAGGCGCTCGCCGATCACGCGCGCCAGCGCGTCGATCGAGCTCCCTGCGGGCGCGGCGACGATCAGGCGGATCGGCCGTTCGGGCCACGGCGCGGCTCCGGCGAGCGATGCCGCGAAGATCGCTGCGATGCAAACGAACCAGCGGGCGCCGATGACTATCGCGACGTTCAGCCGCTGTGGCACACCGCCTCGACGTTGTGGCCGTCCGGATCGAAGACGAACGCCCCATAGTAGTTCGCGTGATAGTGCGGCCTTAGCCCCGGCGCGCCGTTGTCGCGGCCGCCCGCAGCCAGCGCAGCCTTGTAGAACGCGTCGACCTGCGCACGCGTCTCCGCGCGAAACGCCACGTGGATCGGCGGAACGTTCGGCGCGCCCTGACCGATCCAGAAGTCCGGCTTGGGCTTGACGCCGAAGCCAGCGTATCCCTCCCCTTCCATCAGGACTTCGTAGCCGAGCGGCGCGAGCCCGGCGCGATAGAACGCCTTGCTCTTCGCAGCGTCCGAGACGTTGACACCCGTGTGATCGATCATCGCGAGAAGCTCCTAGGGATTGACGCGGCCGCACACCAAGTATTCGAGCAACGCTTTCTGGACGTGCAACCGGTTCTCCGCCTCGTCCCAGACGACGCTTTGCGGTCCGTCGATCACTTCCGCTGTCACCTCTTCACCGCGGTGCGCGGGCAGGCAATGCATGAACACCGCGTCGGGCTTAGCCTGGCTCATCATCGTCGAATCGACGCGCCAGCGTGCGAAATCGCGTAGGCGCGACGCATTCTCGGCTTCGAAGCCCATGCTGGTCCAGACGTCGGTCGTGACGAGATCGGCGCCTCGGCATGCTTCGATCGGGTCGGCAAACGCGCTGAGGTGGCGAGTGCCCGCGGCGGCGTGCTCCGTGGTCACCTCGTAGCCCGGCGGCGTCGACACGCGCACATGGAAATCGAAGATCGCCGCGGCCTGCAGCCACGTAGTGCAGACGTTGTTCGAGTCGCCGACCCACGCGATCGTCTTGCCGCGGATGGGCCCGCGGTGCTCGACATACGTGTAGATGTCTGCGAGCACCTGGCACGGATGGAACTCGTTGGTGAGTCCGTTGACGACGGGCACGCGCGAATGCGCGGCGAAACGCTCGATGATCGCCTGCTCGAACGTGCGGATCATCACGACGTCGACCATCCGCGAGATGACGCGCGCAACGTCCTCGATCGGCTCGCCGCGCGAGAGTTGCGTGTCGCCGCGGTTCAGGTTGATCGCGATGCCGCCGAGCTGATTCATCCCGGCCTCGAACGAAACGCGCGTGCGCGTCGAGGCCTTTTCGAACACCATCGCGAGCGTGCGGTCGCGCAGCGGCTGATAGATCTCGTAGCGCTTGAAGCGCTCTTTGATCCAGCGGGTTCGCTCGATCAGATACTCGTGTTCGTCGAGCGAGAAATCGCTGATTTGCAGGAAATGCTTGGGCGCAGCGGCCGCCATCGGAGCACGCCGAATTCGGCGGAAGGATGTCGAGCGGAAATCTTAGCATGGCGCGATCAGCCCACCGGCACGACCGGGGGAGGAATCAGCGCGTGCGTTCGCCCCTTGCGGACAGTCAGCCGTGACCGACAGCCGGAGCTTCGGGCGATTTGGAGGTGGCGTACGCGTCGATGTCGGGGCCGGGCAGCAGATGAAGGTCGACCATTCCGTCTTCCCAGGCCTTCTCGAAATCGCGCTCGATCGAGGAGAGCGATTCCTCGTCGGTCTGTCGCAGGCCCCGGATCCCGTACGCGCAATTGCGTCCGTGGAGCTTCGCCATGTAGAGCGCCATGTCGATCAGGCCGATTGCCCGCTCCCACGAAAGCATCACGTCCTCCGGGGGCAGCGGAATCGGCGCGTAGCCGATCGACGCGGTGACGCGAATCAGGCTGTTCTGGTATTCGATCGCCTCGGACGCGATCGCGTTCATGATCCGTGCGGCGATCTCGTCGAGGTTCGTCGCGCTGGTCTGCGGGACGAAGACGAGGAACTCCTCGCCGCCCCAGCGCACGATCATGTCCGTTTCGCGCAGCGTCTCGCGCAGCCGCCGCGCGAGCGTCACCAGGACGGTGTCGCCGGCCGCGTGCCCGTAACGGTCATTCGTCTGCTTGAAGAAGTCGATGTCGATCAGGAGCAGAGCCCGCATCGATTCGTCGCCCGCGACACGCAGCCGCCGGTCGGGCTGCTCGGGTTCGTCGCGCATGAAGTCCTGGAAATAGCGACGGTTGTACAACGCGGTCAGCGGGTCGCGGCTGCTGCGGACGTTGAGCTCCTGGTTCTTCTGCGCGAGAAGCGTGTTGGTCCCGCGAAGCTTCAGGTAGAACACGGCGATCACGAGCGACGACACGGCGAAAGTGACTGCGATCAGCCACCAGATCCGCTCCTGAAGCTCGCGGTTCTCGATCTCCGCTTCATTGAGCTCGTTCTGCCGGTTCAGCAGCTCGATCTCGCGCAGGCGCTTCTCCGACTCGTATTTTTCCTGAAGCTCGAGCACCGACCGCTGGTGCGCGATCGCGGCGATCTCGTCGTAGAGCTTGCGCTCGCGATGGTAGAGCGCGAGCGCACCCTTGTAATCGCCGGAGCGCTCGAGATACTCGCTGTACTCGGCAAGAAGCGACGCGATCTCCGCCGTCGCGCCGGTGCGCTCGTAGTCGGCGAGCGCTTCGTCGGCAAGACGCTTGCCTTCCGCGGCTCTCCCGAGACCGAACAGCGCGAACCCGAGGTTCGCCTTGCTGGTTGCGATCAGACCCGCATCGGCGAATTCGCGGGCGAGCTCGAGCGATCGGCGCGAATGCTCGAGCGCGTCGTTGAACTGCTTGCGCCGCAGCTCGATGTCCGCGAGGTTGACGAGCGCGAGGCTTTCGGCGATGTGCGAGCCGGACCTCCGCGCAATGGCGAGTGCCTCCTGCATCGCCGCGAGCTCGCGGGCCGGATCGTTCAGCTGCTCCATCGCCGCGGATTCGGCCATGCGGGCCTTCGCCATCACGTAGCTGACCCCGGCCGCCTCTGCCGACGCGTAGGATTGCCGGCTCGAGACGAGCGCGCGCTGCGGCTGCTTCATCGCGAGATGGAGCTGCGAGATTTGGTAGAGCGCGTATGCCCGCCGGAACGCGTTGCCCGCCTTCTCGGCCGCAGAGAACGCGTCCTGCAGGTTCGCGAGCGATTCCTCCATCTGGCCGCGGCCGCGGGCCGTGATGCCGATCATCATCGCAGACCAGTAGCCGATGTTCGGATCGATCGCCCCGTTGGCGAGCGCACGCGCTTCCTTCGCCAGCGCATTCGCCGTGCCATAGTCGCCCGACTGCGATTCGACGCTGCCGCGCACGAGCTTCGCTGTGGCGAGCCACAATGGGTCGACGCGACTGGCGCCCTCGGATTCCATGCGTTCGGCGAGCGCCACGGCGTCGCGATTCCTGCCGGCAGCAACCAGCGCCTGGCCCTCAAGGCCGTAGACGAAGCGTCGCTCCCGGGGCGATGCCACGTCGGCCTCGCGAGCGAGCGCAGCCAACTCCGCGACCGCGCGTTTCGGATGTGCCTGCAGATAGCTCTCGACCTCTGTCGCCCGGGCGTCGAGCGTTTCGGCTGCAGCGATCGGCGCTGCGCAGCACGCGGTCGCGACGAGCGCGATTCGTGCGCTTGCGCATGCCCACCGCGTCGCGGTCGTCAGCGATCGCAGTATCGACGCCCCTGTACGCGACGAAGTGTCCGCCGGCAATCGACGAGCGGCCGCGCTCCCCGATCGTGCAGTCACGTCGGACGACGGAGCGGAGAAGAAGATGGGCGCGTTCGACATGAGTCGTGGTCCTGATGCCAAACGAGGCCGATCTCGCCAGAGGGTTTCGATGGATTCGTTCGGCGCGCTGCAATGCCTGACGCGCCGCGCATCGCTGTTATCGAAGCAATAGATATGCCGATCAGCGGTTATTGCGCAATGTGCCGCACATATCCGCGAAACCGGGGAGACACGAGCGCATCGTCGCTGTCGTGCACAGCTTGCATCGATCCATTCGCAACGCTCGTGCACGCTCGTTTGCGGCGCTTCAGGACGTCCTCAGTCGCGCGTGAGACGCGACGTCGTGGTCCCACGCCTCACGTCGCGACGTCGTGGTCCCGCGCGCGCGAAACGCGTGCCGGGCCGGCAGCCTCATCCGTCGGAAAACCGAATTCGGCGACGTCGACCATGAAAAAGGGCGCCCTCTTCACGAGCAGGCGCCCCTCACGAGCGAAGTGGCGAATTCTTTTTGGCGCTTCGCTAGGACATCGCCTTGATCGCATGCGCGAGACGCGACTTCGTGCGCGATGCGAGATTCTTGTGGACGATCTTCTTGTCCGCGACGCGATCGATCACCGCTTGCGAAGCCTTGAGCGTAGCGGCGGCTGCGGCTTTGTCGCCGGCGGCAATCGCCTTCTTCACTTGCTTGACTGCGGTGCGCAACGACGAGCGGAGACTCGCGTTGTGCTTGTTTCTGGTGATCGCCTGTCGGGCGCGTTTGCGGGCCTGGGCGCTGTTCGCCATCGGTGCTTTTCCTTGCGAATTCTGGAGGAGACGAAAAAGACCAAGCATAATAGCACCTTATGGCAGCTCGCGCAAATGCTCGCGCCCTGCGCTGCCGCATCGCTCGCCCCCCGAATGCCTGTCGCCCTCCACGAACCGTCCCGCTGCGCCCTCGCTCCGGGACGCCCGCAACGGGAGAGGGGGCTCGTCGGGGGATGCCCCGGATGAATCTGCTGCGTGCGGTTTCGACGGTGAGCGCGATGACGTTGCTGTCGCGCGTCACCGGTCTTGCCCGCGAGAGTCTCAAGGCGGTTGTCTTCGGGGCAGGGCTGCAGATGGACGCATTCGAGGCGGCGTTCCGCCTCCCCAACATCCTGCGCCGCCTGTTCGCCGAAGGCGCGTTCTCGCAGGCATTCGTCCCGATCTTCGCCGAATACCGTCGCCATCGGGGCGTCGACGCAACTCGAGCGCTCGTCGGGCGCGTCTCGTCGCTGCTCGCCGTCGTTCTTCTTCTGTTGTCGATCCTCGGCGTCGTCGCAGCGCCGTGGCTCGTCTACGTGCTCGCCGGCGGGTTCGCGCAGACTCCGGGCAAGGTCGATCTGACGGCGACGATGATCCGGATCGTCTTTCCGTACATCTTCTTCGTCTCGCTCGTCTCGCTCGCCGGAGGCGTGCTCAACGTCTATCGAAAGTTCGCGATTCCGGCGTTCACGCCGGTGCTCCTCAACGTGTCGATCATCGGCGCGGCGTTCTTCCTCGCTCCCTATTGCGACCCGCCGATCGTCGCGCTCGCCTGGGGTGTGGCGATCGGCGGCGTGCTGCAACTCCTGTTGCAGCTGCGGCCGCTCGCGAAAATCGGGATGCTCGCCGCGCCGCGTTTCGACTGGCGCGACGAAGGCGTGCGGCGCGTTCTCGCGGCGATGGGTCCGGCGGTGCTCGGCGTGTCGGCCGCGCAGATCTCGGCGCTCATCAATACGCAGCTCGCCTCCGCGCTGGGCGATGGTCGCATTTCGTGGATCACGTACGCCGACCGGCTGATGGAGTTTCCGAGCGCGCTCCTCGGCGTAGCGGTCGGGACGGTGCTCCTTCCCTCGCTCGCCAAGCACCATGCCGACGAGAACCCGGAGCAGTACGCGGCGCTGCTCGACTGGGGATTGCGCCTCGTATTCCTGCTCGCCCTTCCGGCTGCCGTCGCGCTCTGGCTGCTCGCGGTGCCGCTGATCTCGACGCTCTACCAGTACGGACGTTTCACCGTGAACGATGTGATTCAGACGCGCGCGGCGCTGCTCGGCTACAGCGTCGGACTGCTCGGACTGATCGTCGTCAAGATCCTGGCTCCCGGTTTCTACGCGCGCCAAGTGATGGCCACGCCGGTGAAGATCGCGTTCACGACGGTGCTCGTGTCGCAGACGCTGGCGGTGATCCTGATGTTTCCGCTCGGCCACGCTGGACTCACGCTCGCGACGTCGATCGGCGCGTGCTTCAACGCGACGCTTCTCTACGGATTCCTTCGCAAGCGCGGCTACTACGTACCGAGCCCGGGATGGCCGCGCTTTCTCGCAAAGCTCGCGGTGGCGCTGCTCGTGCTCGGCGCCGTGCTCTGGTGGCTCGCCGGTCCGCAGTCGCTCTGGCTTTCCGCGTCGCTCTGGGTGAAGGTCGGGCGTCTCGCCGGCGTGTGCGCGGCAGGCGCGGGCGCGTACTTCGCGACGCTGTGGCTCCTCGGTTTCCGGGTCGCCGACTTCAACCGCCGCGAGGAACATACCGACGAGGCGACGCAAGGCGATCTCGAGCCCTGAGATCCTGCCGGCACCCGCGAGAGACGTTTGCGCAAACCGCGAGCGAGGTCAGTGACTGCC
>DASSGI010000040.1:0-2834 GCA_035857655.1 Casimicrobiaceae bacterium
CGCCGACTGCCTGCGGATCCTCGGGAGTTGCGCGAAGGTGATGTCGGAGCGCACGAAGCTGCTGGTGTGCGAAAAGCTCGTCCCTCCGGGGAACGGATTCAATGTCGCCAAGCTGATGGATCTGGTGATGCTGGTGCAGACCCATGGCGGCCGCGAGCGAACCGAAGAGGAATTCCGCGACCTTTTCGCTCGCGCCGGCTTGCGACTTGCTCGCGTCGTGCCGACGCGATCGGACAACTACATTCTCGAAGTCACGAAATAGCGACGCTCACGCTAGTGTGCAATCAGGTAGACCAGTATCAACACGAACGCCGGAACGCCCAGAATCCACGCAAGTACGTATTTGCCCATTTCGACCTCACTGGAAACTTGATTGGCGCGGGAATTCTTTCCCGCTCGTTGCATCAGGTTAGGGCGGCGGGCGAAACGTTTCTGTCGGGCCCCTGGCGCTTCTCGCCTAGGACAACGCCGCTCCAACGGCGGCACGGCCGGCGTCCGGACGTGAGGGGCTCGGCCGCCGGCGCGTTCGTCCGGCCAGCATCGCGGCGACCATGCATTCCGCCCTGCGCATGCCGTCGATCGTGCGGACCGCGAACGTCGTTCCCGCTTCGTAGTGAACGAAGACCGCTGGCGCTACATAGCTGCGCTTGCAAACTGCCGGCGTATTGCCGAGGACCTTCGCCGCAGCATTGATCGCGTCGCGAACCCGACGGCGCATCTCGGCCTTCGTCTCCGCGCGACCGCCCTCCGCGAGCCGCGCCGCGACACAGACCGTGGCGCCCCAGGTTCGGAAATCCTTGCTCGTGACGAGGGCGCCCGAGATCTGCCGGAGATATTCGTTGACGTCCTGCGCCGAGATCGACCTCAGCTCGCCCGCATCCTGATACTGAAAGAGAACCTGGCCCGGGAGATCCAGGCAATGGCGGATGACCTTTGCGACGCGAGCGTCCTCGAGTTGCACCTGGTGCCGCTTGCCGGATTTGCCGCGAAAGTCGAGCGAAACGACGGCACCGTTCGCCTTTGCGTGGCGGTTGCGCAGCGTCGTCAAACCGAACGATCCGTTCTCCCGGCGATAGCGCTCCCCGCCGACGCGCACGAACGTGCGGTCCATCAACTGCACGACGGCGGCGAGCACGCGCTCCTTCGTGAGCGACGGCGCCGACAGATCACGGCGAACGGCGCGCCGGATGCGGGGAAGCACGGACGCGAAGCTTCCGAGCGCATCGAACTTGTTCGAATCGCGCTCCTCGACCCACACCGGATGGTAGAGATACTGCTTGCGGCGGCGGGCGTCCCGTCCGGTTGCCTGCAAGTGTCCATCGGCGCTCGCGCAGATCCACACGTCCGTCCACGCGGGCGGAATCACCATCGATCCGATCCGCCGGAGCGTGCTCGGATCGCGGACCGGGCGTCCGCTCGCGTGCCGATACGCGACGGCGCCGTCGCTCGCCACCCTCGTTATCCCGGGTTCCGAGTCGGTCGAATAGCGCAAGCGCGTCTTCATGGTCGCCGTTCAGCGTCTCGTCCGATGCTCGACCGTCGGCCCGGACGAGCCGGTGAGACGAGCACCGCAGTCCACGAAGAATGCGAAAGGCGCGCAGCCGCCGGTATCGGCGTCCACGAGCTTTACAGGTCGTCGGAGTCCTACGCGAGGGGCGTCTAGTCTTCTCTCGCCACGAAGCCGAGCGCCTGACGCGCGGTCCGCAGCGGGTGCCGCTCCTTGAAGCGCACGGCGAGAAGGCGATGGGCCGCAGCGAGCATCGCCGCCCGTGCGGAAGGCGGGAGGCCAGCTTCCACTTCGTCGCGCACGGCGGACCAGGTCTTGAGCCAGTGTGCCGGAAAGATCGGCAGTCCCATCCCGTGATCGACGATCTTCGTGATCGCGTGCGCGTGGAACGCGCTTTCGTCGTCGACGGCCCACGCGCGGAACGCTTCCTCACTCGTCAGGTCTTTCTTCAGATAGCCGCTGTTGCGGCCGACGAAGAGGGCGAGCTGCAGCAATCCCTGCGGCCACAGATCGGGTTTGCGCGCGCATTGCTCGCGCAGCGCGTGGCCGAAAGTCAGCGCGTGACTGAAATCGAGCCAGCCGACGTTGTCGGCGACGCTCACATCGGTGCGTAGCGCGTGCCGTTCGTCGAAGCGAAGGAGGTGCAGCGCCGCCGCTTCCATCAACGCGAAGTAGAGATCGAGCGGCGCCGAGCCCGCAGCGGCGATCGTGGCATCGAGCGTGTTGCGAATCGTTTGGCTTGCGAACGCGGCAGCGCTCGGCTGCACACGCTTGCGCGCCGCGGCGACGGGCCATTCGGCGAGCGCATCCGCGTAGCCACGAAAGTCGGGGAGAAGGTCCTCGCGCGTCGCGTAGACCAACGACCGGAGCCACGCAAGAACTAGCGGCCGCTCGGCGTCTGGCCCCAGGCGTTCAATCAGCCGGCGCACGTGCATCAGGTAGATCAACGTGTGCCCGAAGTCGTTGTAGTGCGTGAGCGCTGCGTCGGCCAATGCGCTTTCGATGCCGGTGAACGCAAGACCCTGTGCGAGCGCGCCGTTGACGAGCGCAGCGGCTCGAGGCTCGTCCTGCGCTTCGACCGCAGTAGCGAATTCCGCCGCGTTCCACGCCGCACGCTCCGCCGAAAACGGGTACGTGTTCTCGCGCAACGTGTCGTAGGCGATGTAGGCCATTGCCTCCGTTGCGCACGTCAGCCGCTGCGCCGGATCGGTCAGGCGATCGGCGAGTCGCAGCCAGACCTCGGCCGCGGCGTAGGCGTGGGTCATCCCGTCGCGCAGCCGATCGTGAGTCGCCGAGATGGCGCGCACGAGCGCGATCTCCGGTTTCG
>DASSGI010000041.1:0-6462 GCA_035857655.1 Casimicrobiaceae bacterium
CGCGGAATCGGACGAGATCCGGATCCAGCAGCGCGTCGCCGACGCGATCTACGAGCATCGGCTGCCGCCGGGGACGAAGCTGCCCGAAGCCGACCTGTGCCGGATTTTCGGGGTCACGCGCGGTGTCGTTCGCAAGGTGCTGAGCCGTCTCGCAGCGGAGCAACTCGTCGACCTCTTTCCGAATCGCGGCGCGTTCGTCGCCAAGCCGTCGGTCGAGCAGACGCGCGAGGTCTACGAGCTGCGGCGCATTCTCGAGACCGGCGTCGTGCGGCGTCTCGCCGATGGCTCGGACCCGCGGTGGATTCCGGGAGTACGCGCGCAGATCGCCGAGGAGCGCGAGGCGAAGCGGATCGGAGACACGCCGAAATACATTCGCCTGTCCGGCAAGTTCCATCTCGATCTCGCGGCGGCGACGGCGAATGCCGCGCTCGAGCAGCACCTGCGACGTGTCGTCGCGCAGACCTCGCTGATGATGGCGCTCTACGACGTTCCGGGAACGAATGCGTGCTCGTTCCACGAGCACCTGGAAATTCTCGAAGCGATCGAGCGCGGCGACTTCGGCAACGCCGAGCGGCTGATGGACGATCACCTGCGCGGTTGCGAGCGCCAGCTCCGCCTCGACGTCGAGGCGCCGGGAGTCGATCTGGCGCAGATGCTCGGCGCCACGAAGACGGCTGCGGTGCGAAATGCCGGCGCCGCAAGCGGGAAAGAGGCGAAGCGGCCGTCGCGAACACCCGCGGAAACGCACCAGGGAACAGCCAAGCGTACGAATTCGAATTCGAAACGGAAGGGGAACGGATGATGAAGCGGCAACTGGCGGCAATGGGGTTCGCGGTTCTCATGGCGCTCGGCGCGATCGGCGCGATCGGCGCGCAGGCGAAGACATTCACCTGGACGGCATCGCTCGACGTTCTGTCGATGGACCCGTACTCGACGAACAATTCGTTCACCAATGCGTTCATGTACAACATCTACGAGCCGCTCGTGCGCTTCAACGAGAAGCTCGAGATCGAGCCGGCGCTTGCGGAGTCGTGGCAGACGACGAGCCCCACCGTGTGGCGCTTCAAGCTCCGGCACAACGTCAAGTTCCACAACGGCGAGCCGTTCACCGCCAACGACGTCGTGTTCAGCTGGAAGCGCATCCAGTCGCCCGGCTCGATCGCGAAGCTCAATCTCGGCGACGTCAAGGATATCCGCAAGGTCGACGACTTCACTGTCGACGTGGAAACGCGCGCGCCTTTCCCGCTGCTGCTCAACGAGCTCCTGAACCTCACGATCATGAGCCAGAAGTGGTGCGAGGCGAACAACGCGACGGAGGCGAGCGACCTCCAGCAGAAGAAGGAGAACTTCGCCAACCGGAACACCAACGGCACCGGGCCGTTCATCCTCAAGTCGCGGGAAATCGACGTGAAGACCGTCCTCGCGGCGAACCCGGGCTGGTGGGACAAGCCGAAGCACAACCTGACCGACGTGGCCTTCACGCCGATCAAGTCCGACGCGACGCGCACGTCGTCGCTCCTTTCCGGCGCGCTCGACGCGACGGTAAGCGTGCCGCTGCAGGACGTCCAACGGATCAACAGCTCCGGCACGTTCGTCGTCGTGCAGGGCCCCGAGTTGCGGACGATCTTCCTCGGCATGGACCAGAGCCGCGACGAGCTCCTCTACTCGGATGTGAAAGGCAAGAATCCGTTCAAGGACGTCCGCGTGCGCAAGGCGTTCTACGAGGCGATCGACGTCGAAGCGATCAAGCGGTCGGTGATGCGCGGCGTGTCGTGGCCGGCAGGGATGATCGTGTCGCCGCAGTTGAACGGCGCGCCGCAGGGGTTGAATACGCGCGTCGTTCCATTCAACCCCGACGACGCGAAGAAGCTGCTCGCTGAAGCCGGTTATCCCAACGGCTTCACCGTCGGCATGCAGTGCCCGAACGATCGCTATGTCTACGACGAGCAGATCTGCCTCGCGATCATCTCGATGCTCGGCCGCATCGGCGTGAAGATCACGCCGCAGATCGAGCCGGCGGCGAAGTGGAACATCAGGCTCAACAACCAGGACATCTCGTTCTACATGATCGGTCACGCAGGGCTGCCGATGGCCGACGCCTACGCGATCCTGTTCGACACGGTGGCGACGCGCTCCAAGACGCAAGGCGGCTTGAATGCCGGCGGTTACTCGAACCCGGCGGTCGACGCGCTGCTGCCGAAGATCGCCTCCGAGCTCGATCCGCCGAAGCGCCGCGCGCTGATCGGAGAGGCGGTAGGAATCGTCCGCAACGACGTCGCCTACATTCCGTTGCACCAGCAGCCGATCACGTGGGCGGCGAGAAAGGGCGTCGACTTGAAGCAGGGCCCCGACAATTATCTGCGGCTGTGGCTGGTGACGCAGCCCCAGCCCTGAGCTCAACCTGGACGACGCGTAGCGCGTTACGCCACTCGCGACAGGCGCGCAGAACAGCTCGAAACCAACCTGGACGGCGATGCTTCGCTTCCTCTCGACGCGACTGTGGAACGGCCTGCTGGTGATGATCGGCGTTTCGTTCGTCGCCTTCCTGCTGTTCAACTACGTCGGCGATCCGGTCAGCAACATGCTGGGCGAGCAGGCCACGGTCGAGCAACGCGACGCGCTGCGCGCATCGCTCGGGCTCGATAAACCGCTCGTCGTGCGCTTCGTCAGTTACCTCGGGCTCGCGGCGCGCGGCGAGTTCGGCGTTTCGTACCGCAACCTCGAGCCGGTCGGCGAGCTCCTGCTGTCGCGTGTGCCGGCCACGCTGGAGTTGAGCCTGTGTGCGGCCGTGCTGGCGCTGGGGTTGGGCGTTCCGTTGGGCGTATACGCCGGAATTCGGCGCGATGCGCTGCCGGCGCGGATGCTCCAGGTCGTGTCGCTCGTCGGGATCTCGATCCCGTCGTTCCTCACCGGGATCATCCTGATCCTGGTGTTCTCGGTCGAGCTCAACTGGCTGCCCGCCTACGGACGCGGTGACGTCGTGAGGCTCGGCCCGTGGACGACGGGACTGCTGACGACGTCCGGAATCAAGTCGCTCGTGATGCCCTCGATCACGCTTGCGCTCTTTCAGCTGACGCTGTTCATGCGACTCGTGCGCTCGGAGATGCTCGAGGTGCTGCGCACCGACTACATCAAGTTCGCGCGTGCGCGCGGAATCGCCGAGCGTTCGGTCTACTTCCATCACGCGCTCAAGAACACGCTGATCCCGGTCATCACGGTCGCCGGGCTGCAGCTCGGATCGCTGATCGCGTTCTCGATCATCACCGAAACGGTTTTCCAGTGGCCCGGCCTCGGATTGCTGATCATCCAGGCGATCACGTTCGGCGACATTCCCGTGATCGCCGCCTATCTGCTGTTGATCGCGCTCTTGTTCGTGACGATCAACACCGTCGTCGACCTCCTCTATTTCCGCGTCGATCCGCGGGTGCGTGTCGAATGAACGAGCGGCGTGCGAAGGCCGTTGAATGAACGAGACGATCGCAACCCCGGTTCCCGAAAGCGCCGTTCCTCCGTCGGCGCTCAATCGGCTGTTCGACAGCGACATCGCGTACAGCTTCCGGCGTTCGCCCGCAGCGGTCATCTCGGCGCTCGTCCTCCTTGCGTTCGCGGCGATCGCTCTCCTCGCTCCGTGGATCGCTCCGCAGAATCCGTTCGATCCGGCGGCGCTCAACATCCTCGACGCGCGGATCCCGCCGGCCTGGATCGACGGAGGGCAGGCGCGGTTTCCGCTCGGGACCGACGGCCAGGGGCGCGATCTGCTGTCTGTGCTGATGTACGGGCTGCGGATCTCGCTGCTCGTGAGCTTTTGCGCGACGCTGTTCGCGCTCGTCGTCGGCGTGACGCTGGGACTCGTCAGCGGGTACGCCGGCGGCTGGATCGACCAGCTCATCATGCGTGTGGCCGACATGCAGCTCTCGTTCCCGACGATCCTCGTCGCACTGTTGATCGACGGATTGTCGCGCTCGGTGTTGCCGCGCTCCGTACACGAACAGCTTGCGCTGCTCGTCGTCATCTTCGCGATCGGGATCTCGACGTGGGTTCAGTACGCACGCACCGTCCGCGGGGCGACACTCGTCGAGAAGTCGAAGGACTACGTGCACGCCGCGAAGCTGATCGGGATGGGACCGCTGCGCATCCTCTTCCGGCACGTCTTGCCGAACGTGCTTGGGCCGGTGCTCGTCATCGCCACGCTGGCGCTCGGTCTCGCAATCCTGACCGAGGCGACGCTCTCCTTCCTCGGCCTCGGTGTTCCGCCCACCTCACCGTCGCTCGGCACGCTGATTCGCATCGGCAACGAAGTGCTGTTCTCCGGCGAATGGTGGGTCACGGTCATGCCGGGCGCGTTGCTGGTCGTGCTGGTGCTGGCGATCAATCTGCTCGGCGACTGGCTGCGCGACGTGTTCAATCCGAAGCTCAAATGACATGAGTGCCGCCGTCGCGAACGCACCGCTCCTCGACGTCCGCAACCTGCGGGTGGAAATCCCCACACGCCGCGGCGCGCTGCTCGCGCTCGACAACGTGTCGTTCACCGTTGCACCCGGCGAGATCCTCGGTTTCGTCGGCGAATCCGGCGCCGGCAAGTCGCTCACAGGAATGGCGGTTCTCGGGCTCCTCGATCCGCCGGCGCGCATCACGGAGGGCGACGTGCGGCTCGGCGGACGGCGCATCGACAACCTGTCCCAGCGCGAGATGCGCCGCGTGCGCGGCAAGGACATCGGCGCGGTGTTCCAGGATCCGCTGATGAGCCTCAACCCGCTGCTCCGGATCGGCGATCAGCTCACCGAGACGATTCGCACGCATCTGCCGGTCACGATGGCCGAGGCGACGAAGCGTGCAATCGATCTGATGCGGGCGGTCGGCATCCCGGCGGCCGAGTCGCGCTTTGCCGACTACCCGCATCAGTTTTCCGGCGGCATGCGGCAGCGGATCGTCGTCGCGCTGGCGATCTGTGCCGAGCCGACGTTGATCGTCGCCGACGAGCCGACGACCGCGCTCGACGTGTCGATTCAGGCGCAGGTGCTGCAATTGCTCAAGAACCTTTGCCGCGACCGCGGGACCGCGATGCTGCTCGTCACGCACGACATGGGCGTCATCGCCGAGACTGCCGATCGCGTCGCGGTGATGTACGCGGGACGCATCGTCGAAGTGGGCGCCGTCGAGAGCGTGATCCGCTCCCCGGTGCACCCGTACACCCGCGGACTGATGGGCGCGATTCCCCCGCTCGAGGAAGTGGCGGGCACGCTCGCGCAGATCGATGGCGCGATGCCGCGTCTCAATGCACGGCCGAAGGGCTGCGCATTCAATCCGCGCTGCCCCGACGCGATCGCGCAATGCCGCGATCAGTGTCCGCAGCTCGAGCCGCTCGGCGGCCGGCAGGTCGCCTGCTGGGTGGCGACACGACAGAGGGTTCCCGCATGAACACGGCAACGCTCGCCCCGACCGCGGCGAAAGCGCCGAATGACGCCGCCGTCTGCCTCGACGTGCGCAGCGTGACACGCCACTTTCCGGTCGGCCAGAGTCTTCTGCGCGGAGCGGTCGGAAAGAGCGACCGGTCGGTGAAAGCGGTCGACGGCGTGAGCTTTCGCATCCGGCGCGGCGAGACATTCAGCCTCGTCGGCGAATCCGGTTGCGGCAAGTCCACGCTTGCTCGTGTCGTCGCGGGCCTCGATGCACCGACCGCCGGCGACATCGCATTCGCCGATGCGCGGCTTCCCGGGCACCGGATCCAGATGATCTTCCAGGATCCGTACGCGTCGTTGAATCCGCGCTACCGGATCGGCACCGCGATCGCCGAGCCGATACGCTTCCAGAAGCTGCTGAACCGACAGGCAGTCGTGCCGCGCGTCCACGAACTGTTGCAGAGCGTCGGTCTCGCGGCGGCGGATGCCGCGAAGTTCCCGCACGAATTCTCGGGCGGCCAGCGCCAGCGCGTATCGATCGCGCGAGCTCTGGCCGGCAATCCGACCTTCCTCGTCTGCGACGAACCGACGTCTGCGCTCGACGTGTCGGTTCAGGCGCAGATCCTGAACCTGCTGCGGCGGCTGCAGCGCGAGCTCGGGCTCACGTGCCTTTTCATCAGCCACAACCTGGCGGTGATCAACTACGTCTCGCACGACGTCGGCGTGATGTACCTGGGCCGATTGGTCGAGGTCGCGCCCACACGCGTGCTGTTCGACGCGCCGAAGCATCCGTACACGAGCCTCCTGCTTGCCGCACTGCCGCGTCTCGACGCGCGCGGTCGCGACCGCCCGCCGATCACCGGCGAGATCCCGAGCCCGCTCGATCCTCCGTCCGGCTGCGCGTTCCATCCGCGTTGCCCGCACGCAAACGAGCGTTGCCGTACCGAGCGTCCGGAGTTGAAGAGCGAGACGGACGGCGCGCAGGTCGCGTGCCACGCTGTCGAGGAACGGCGGATTCCGGTGCGTATCCATCCACGCAAGGCAGCGATGCATGCGTAATTCC
>DASSGI010000042.1:0-9006 GCA_035857655.1 Casimicrobiaceae bacterium
GGCAGGCCGGACGGCAAGGGCACCTACACCTGGGAGAACGGCGCACGCCTCGAAGGCAACTTCAAGGACGGCAAAGCCCAGGGCGCCGGTGTCTACACCAGCGCCAAGGGCGTTCGCTTCGAAGGACAATTCATCAACGGCACGCTCGACGGATTGAAGGCGCCCGACTGCCCTGCGACGCCGGGACCTGTCAGCTGCTGACTGGCGCGCGGCTCCGCGCCCCCGCCCGGCGAGTCGGCACGAAGGCGCGCCTTGGGTCCGTCAGTTGTTCACGATCTGCACCGCGGCGAAATGCAGCGTAACCGTGCAGCCGCCGCCTCCGCCACCGGTCCAGTGACCCTCGATCCCCTGGCCCGTTGAATGGAATGAATTGATCGTCGCGGGCTGCATACCCGTCGCTACATTCGGACCGACGCAGCTCGCCTGGCCGTTGAGCTGATACAGCCTGCCGTAATGCGTGAGCGGCCCGGAAAGCGTGCAGACGATACCGGTGTGGGTCATGTCGACAAACGTGAACGTCAACGCCGCGGACTGATCGCCGTTCTGGGTGACGTTCAGCCCATAGCGGCCGCGAAACGCGGGGTCGTTGTTGCTGGGGTCGTTGCAACCGCCGATCGAACCCGTCATCGAACCGGAGTAATTGCCGCCGAGCACGTAAGGCGTCAGCGGAAAGCGTTGGATCTGCTTGACCACCGTGGGTCCGTTCGTCAGCGAATACGTGAGCGTCGCGTTATAGATGTCGATCGGCGAGAACGTACAACTGCCGACGCCGATAGTGTGCTGCGCTGTCGGATCCCAGGGCGCTGCATAGTAGCTTCCGGTCGAAGCGTACAGCGTCCCGGTATAGCTGCCGGCCACGTTCACCGTGAGCTGGCACGAATACCACGTCGGCTTCCCGTCCTGACCATAGACGAAAAACGCGAGGAACTGGAACGTGTCGCTCTGGACGACGAAGACGCCCCAGCCTCCGCCGTCGTTTGGCGAGTAGTAGACGTCGGTGAACTCGAGGGCGCCGGCGCTCAGTGAAGCGAGGTACAGCAGAGCAGCAACCACGATCTTTCGAAGCATGGCTCCTCCCTTCGGTGGTTTGCCCCCCGCGAGTATCGTAGTCCCGCGTTCGCGCAGGAACAACGGGGCGAGCCGGGTGCGGTTGGCCCACTTGCGTTTCGGACGCCGCCGGCTATCGTCGAGCTTCCCGTGCGAGCGACAAAAATTACGGGCGACGAAGAGAGCCCGATTCGACGCGACGATACGGCTCCTCGCGCTTCAATGCGGGTGCGGCCAGCGACCACCCAGCTTGCGCGTGAGCTCTTCCGCGGTGTGCGCGACGATGGGTCCGAGCTGCTTGATTCGCTCGTCGGGCAGCCGCGACGACGGCCCGGCGAGCGAGATCGCGCCGAGCGGCTCCGCGTGCTCGTCGTAGATCGTCGCGGCGACGCAACGCGTTCCCGGCGCGTGCTCTTCGTCGTCGAACGAGTAGCCGCGATGCCGGATGACCTTGAGCGCTGCCCACATCGTCTCCGGCGCGACGATCGTGTTTTCGGTGATGCGCGGCAATCCCTTGACCTTCAGGATCGCGTCGATCTGCTCGTCGGGGAGCGCCGCGAAGATCGCCTTGCCGACGCCCGACGCGTGCAACGGGACGCGACTGCCGAGCTTCACGAGGATCCGCATCATCTCGCGGCACTGGACCTGCGCGATGAACACCGCTTCGGTGCCGTCGAGGATCGCGAGGTTCGCAGTCTCACCCGATTGCTCCATCAACCGCCGCATGTACACGTGGCTTTGACCGACGAAGTCGCGATTCGCGAGAAATCCGGCCCCGACGGTGAACGCCTGAAGTCCGACGTACCAGCGGCCGAGCTCTTCCGACTGGTAGACGTAGCCCATCTTCTCGAGCGTCGACAGAAGGCGGTGCGTCGTCGACGGCGGCAGTTGCACGCGCTGCGCGATGTCGGTGAGAGAAACTCCCGCTTCTGCCCTGGCGAGCGCCTCGAGGATGCTCAGTCCTCGCGTAAGGCTCTGAACCTGCGCGGTGATAGCCCCCGGCTTCGAAGGCGTACGGCCGCGCCGAGGCGGCGTGGTGAATCGATGCGGCATCACTGACTGGGACCCTCGCACCATGATGGGCGGCTGCAGTGCGACGCTAGCACAAAAACATCCGGCGGGCCGTCGACCCGAGCTAGGCGAGCTTCAGGTGCGGCGTCACCGCGAAGTGTTCGCCGGCGATGTCGACGACGTATCGCGCGGCGAGGACGACTTGGTCGGTGAGCGTCGTGTCGGAGCGCGCGTAGCCCATCGCGACCGCGCGTCCGAGCTTGCGGCTGTAGCCCGTTGACGTGAGCTCGCCGACGTTCCTGCCGTCCATCAGGATCGGCTCGCCGCCCCAGGGGAACGCCGCGGGATCGTCGAACGTGAACAGCACGAGCCGCTTGCGCAACCCCGCAGCCTGCTGTTTCGCGAGCGCGTCGCGGCCGAGGAAGGGCGCGGGCTTGTCCATCTTCACCGCGTAACCCAAGCCTGCCTCCCACGGTGTTTCGTCCGGCGAAAGCTCGGCGCCCCAGGCGCGGCGCCCGGCCTCGATCCGCAGCGCGTCGATCGTGTAGTACCCCGCGTCACGAAGCCCGAACTCGCTGCCCGCGCTCCACAGCGCCTCGTAGAGCGTTACACACTGGTCGGTCGTGACATAGAGCTCGTAGCCCGGGCCGCCGACGTAGCTCATCCGCGCTGCGCGCACGCGCGCGTAGCCGACATCGATCATCTTCGTCGTCGAGAACGGCATGCCGGCCTTCGACAGGTCGTCCGCCGAGATCCGGCCGAGCAGCGCTTCGGCTTTCGGCCCCATCACCGACACGACCGAGTACGCGTTGGTGACGTCGACGAGCGCTGCGTGCTCATCCGGGCGGATCGCGCGCTCGATCCACGCGAAATCGCGCGTCGTCTGTGCCGATCCGGTGATGATGAAGAACTCGCTTTCGCCGAGCCGGACGATCGTGAGATCGCTCTCGAAGCCGCCGCGCGCGTTGAGCATTGCCGTGTAGACCATTCTTCCGGCTGCGACGTCGATCTCGTTCGCGCAGAGACGCTGCAGCACGGCGAGCGCGTCGCGCCCCTTGAGCACGAACTTGGAGAACGACGTCTGATCGAAGACGACCGCATCCTCGCGACAGGCGCGCTGCTCGTCGAGAACGTAGGGGAGCCACGCCGGCGTGCCGAGAGTGTAGGCGGGACGCGCGGCGCCCCGGGGAAGGAAGTAGTTCGCTCGCTCCCAGCCCATCTTGCTGCCGAACACCGCGCCCTTCCGTTCGAGGTAATCGTAGAGCGGCGAGCGGCGCAGCGGTCGTACCGTCTCGAGCTCTTCGCGCGGCCAGCGCATCGCATAGTGGAGCCCCAGCGACTCCACGGTGCGATCGGCGAGGTGCCGGCGGTTCGCGTGAAACGGCGCGAACCGGCGCGTGTCGACGTCCCAGAGATCGAGCGGCGCGTCGCCCTCGACGATCCACTCGGCGACGAGGCGGCCGGCGCCGCCGGCGTTGGCGATTCCGGCAGAGTTGAATCCGGCGCAGACGAAGAATCCCGCGAGCTCGGGCGCTTCACCGACGATGAAGTTGCCGTCCAGCGTGAAGCTTTCGGGGCCGTTCAACAGCAGCTTCACCTCCGCGGTTTCGAGGCACGGCGTCCGGTGAATCGCGTTGCGCATCAGGATTTCGAAGTGGTCCCAGTCCTCGGGCAGCAGCTGGAATTCGAAATTGTCGGGGATCGGATCGACGTTCCACGGCTTCGCCTTCGGCTCGAACCCGCCCATCACGATGCCGCCGACTTCCTCCTTGTAGTAGAGATAGCCGTCCGGATCGCGAATGACCGGCATGTCGGGCGACACGCCGGCGATCGGCTTCGTGACCAGATAGAAGTGCTCGGCCGCGTAGAGCGGCACGGTGACGCCGGCGAGGCGGCCGAACGCGCGCGACCATTGGCCTGTGCAGTTGACGAGCGTCTCGCAGTGAATCGTCCCTTCATCGCTCGCCGTCTTCCACGTGAGACCCGCGACGCGCCCCGAAGCTTTGGTGATTCCGGTCGCCTTGACGCCCTCCAAGATCGTCGCCCCACGCATTCGCGCGCCTCGCGCGAGTGATTGCGTGAGGTCCGTCGGATTCGCCTTGCCGTCTCCGGGAATCCAGACGGCACCGGCGAGGTCGTCGGTGCGCAGGATCGGCACTTTCCTGCCGGTCTCGGCGGGGGAGATGAACTCGAACTCGATGCCGAAGCTCTTCGCGCGCGCCATCTGCCGCTTCATCAGCGTCAGCCGTTCGGGCGCCTTCGCGACGTTCAGGCTGCCGCATTGCTTCCAGCCGGTGGCGAGCCCCGTTTCCTGCTCGAGCGTCGAATAGAGCTCGATACCGTAACGGCTCATCCGCGTCGCATTGCGCGTCGCGCGCGTCTGTCCGACGAGACCGGCGGCGTGCCACGTCGTGCCGCACGTCAACTTGCCCTGCTCGAGCAGCACGACGTCCTTCACACCGAGCTTCGCGAGATGATAGGCGGTCGACGCGCCGACGATGCCGCCGCCGACGACGACGACACGCGCATGGGTGGGCAGCGAAGGGGTCATGACCTCACTCGTTCCGGTTCAGAATTGAAAGGCCGGCGTTGTCCCGCTTCGCGACAATGAACGAGCTCCGCGCCGCGGCGGCGAACCGGGCGCGCACGTCAGAGTTTCAGCGCAGCGACGCCGACCACGACACTTGCCGCCCCTGCGAGCCGCGGCAACCCGAAGCCTTCCTTCAGCCAGATCGCGCCGATCAACGCAGCGAAGAGCACCGACGTCTCGCGCAGTGCAGCGACGGCAGCGACCGGCGCGCGCGTCATCGCCCACAGTACGATCCCGTAGGCGCCGAGGCTCGCGGCGCCGCCGATGATGCCCCGGCGCCAGCCCCGGCCGATGTAGTCGACCGCGCTTGCGCCTTTGCGCATGCGGATCCAGACCAGAAACGGAAACGCCTCGAGGAACGTGAGCCACGCGACGTAGCTGGCGGCATTCGCCGAAGCGCGCGCGCCCGCGCCGTCGATCAGCGTGTAGACGGCGATGATTGCCGCGTTGGCGAGCGCGTAGAGGAGCGCCGCACGCGGATGCGCTTCACGGCGTACGAACGCGATGCTGACGATGCCGAGGCAGATCAGCGTGATTCCGAGCGCGACCTGCGGCGTCGGCCACTCGCGCAGGAACACGATCCCGAGCACTGCAGCGAGCAGCGGCGCGGTGCCGCGCATCAGCGGATAGGCGAACGACAGGTCGCCGGTGCGATACGCGTGCGCGAGCGTCACGTAGTACGCCCAGTGAATGACCGACGAGGCCGCGATGAACTTCCACGCGGAGGCGTCGGGCAGCCCGGCGAAAGGAATGACGACGAACGCCCACACGGCCGAGCCGACGACGACCGTTGCCGTGTCGAGCAGCGGATCGCCGCCGGGTGCCGACTTGAGCAGCGCGTTCCAGCTCGCATGCAGGAAGCCCGCGGCAAGAACGGCGAGCGTGATGCCGAAGGTGAGCTCGGGCGCTGGCATCCGCGTCCGCTTAGTGCCCGCACGGCCGCCCGAAGGGCGCTGATTGCCGCCGCCGGGGGCAGCGAGCGCAGCGAGCGTGGGGACGCTTCATCACGCGCCGCTCGCCGGGATCGGATCCGGTTCCTTCAGCCGTGTCTTCGCGAGCACGCCCGCCTGCTCGAGGATCGGGTAGGCGATCGAGCAGACGTGAGAGTTGATGCGCCGCAGATCGGCGATCAGGTCGAGGTGCAGCGACGAGGTCTCGATGCTCTCGAGCGTCTGGCCGGCGAGCCGCTCGAGATGCCTGTTCGCATACGCGCGCTCGAGGTCGCGAAAGAGCACCTTCTGCGCCAGGAGTTCCTGCGCGCTCTTCAGATCGCCGTTCAAAAATACCGCAAGCCCGAGCTGCAGGTTCGCGATCAGGCGCCCGTGCAGATCGACGATCTCGGCGAGGCCGGCCTCGGAAAAGATCCTGCCCTTGTCGATCTTCTTCTCCTCGATGTCGGTGATGATCCGCTCGATGATGTCTCCGATCTGCTCCATGTTGATCGTGAAGGAGACGATGTCGGTCCAGCGCCGGCCTTCGCTCTCCTCGAGCGCTTCGCGCGAGATCTGCGTGAGATAGAGCTTCACCGCCGTGTACAGGTCGTCGACGATGTCGTCCATCTTGCGCAGCCGCTCGGCGAGCACGCGATCGTTGAACTTGAGCACGGTCAGCATCCCATTGAGCATCTGCGCGATCACGTCGCCGATCCGCAGCGCCTCGCGCGCCGCACAGGAGATCGCGAGCGCAGGCGTATCGAGCGCGGAGGGGTCGAGATAGCGCGGCTTCGAAGGGTCGTCGGCGATCTGCTTCGTCGGCAGCAGCTGTTCGGCCACGCGCGCGATCGGCGCGGTGAAGAAGATGAACGCGATGGCGAGCGCGATGTTGAAGCCAAGGTGGAAGAGCACAACCTCGAATTTGGGCACGACATCGAGCGATACGATCGGCGCTTCGACGTGCTGCACGAACGGCACCAGAACCAGGCAGCCGATCAGCTTGAACAGGAAGTTGCCTAGGGTGACGCGGCGCGCTTCGCGCGTGGCCTTCATCGTGGACAGCATCCCGAGGAACCCGCTTCCGAGATTCGCGCCGAGCACGAGGCCCAGCGCCACCGGCAGCGCGATCACGTGCAGCGACGCAAGCGTTGCGACGACGAGCACCACGGCGAGGCTCGAATAGCAGAGCACCGTGAGCAACGCCGCGACCAGCATGTCGAGCAGCACGTCGCCGGTCAGCGAAGCGAAGATCACCTGGACGCCCGCGGCCTCGACGACGGGCTTCGCAGCAACCGAGATCCACTGCAGCGCGAAGATGATCAGTCCAAGCCCAATCAGCACGCGGCCGAACCTGCCGATCGGGTCGGAGCGCCTCGAGAGGTACAGCACGACGCCGACGAAAATCAGCAGCGGCGACAGCCACGACAGGTTGAACGACAGCACGACCGTGACGAGCGACGTGCCGACGTCCGCGCCGAGCATCACGCCGAGCGCCTGCGCGGTGCCGATCAGGCCTTGCCCCGCGAACGCAGCGACGATCAGCGCTGTTGCCGTGCTGCTCTGGATGAGCGCGGTGATTCCGACGCCGGCGAAGAACGCGCGAATCGGATTGGCGACGCTCACGCGGAGGAAACGGCGCAGCGAGCCGCCGAAGAGGCGCAGGATGTCGACGCGAACGATGTGCGTGCCCCAGACGAGCAGCGAAACGCCGGCGAGGAGATTGAGCAGCGTCTGCATCGCGGTCTAGCGCTTGCCCTTTTCGACGACGGCGAGCGACACATCGAGGATGTCGAACGCGGCATCGAGGTCGGCCGCGGTGATGACGAGCGGCGGCGAGAGCGTCAGCACGTTGCCTTGGCCTACCTTGAACGACAGTCCGCGCGCGAGGCATTGGTACATCACCTGTTCCGCCTCGCGCGGCGCCGGTGCGCCGTCTCTGGCGAGCTCGATCCCGAGCAGCAGGCCGATTCCGCGCACGTCGCTCACCAGCGGATGGCGCTTTTCCAGCTCGCGCATCCTCGTGAGCGCCTGCGCACCGAGCGTACGCGCGCGCTCGAGCAGGCCTTCGTTCTCGATCACCTCGAGCGTCGCGAGCGCAGCGGCGCAACCGACGGAGCTCTTCTCGTGCGTGTAATGACCGAGCGCGCGGTCGGAGGCGACATCGAGATCACGGCGCGCGACGAGCGCCGCCATCGGGAACACCGCGCCGCCGAGCCCTTTGCCGAGCACGATCATGTCGGGGACGATTCCGTAGTGCTCGAACGCGAACATCCGGCCGGTGCGCCCGAGGCAGATCGGCACTTCGTCGAGGATCAGCAGCGCGCCGTGCCGGTCGCAGGCGTCGCGCACGATCCGGTAGTAGTCGGGCGGCGGGATCTGGACGTCGGTCGAGCGCACCGTCTCGATGATGACGGCGCCGATGTCCTCTTCCTTGCCGAGCACGTAGTCGAGGTATTCGGCACAGCGCGCGTTGCACGTGCCGGCGCAGCCGAAGCGGCAGGCGCTCGGATCGCACGGCGGCGCGTGCTCGGTGCCCGGCAGCAGCGGCCCCATTCCCTTGCGAAAGACGGCCTCGCCGCCGATCGAGATCGCGTCGAGCGACGCGCCGTGAAAGCTGTCCCACAGCGACAGCGTCTTGTGCCGTCCGGTCGCGATCCGCGCGAGTTTGAGCGCCATGCCGATCGCGAGCGTGCCGCTCGGCGCGAAGAGCACCTTGCCGAGCGGATCGGGTGCAAGGTCCGCGATCTTCGCCGCGGCATCGACCGCCTGCACGTTCGTGTAGCGCCGCGGCGAGAACGGCAGCGTGTCGAGCTGACGCTTCACCGCGGCCATCACGTGCGGATGCCGGTAGCCGACCTGGTGAACGTTGTTTCCGTGGAAATCCATCGCGCGCCGGCCCTCGACGTCGGTGAGCCAGATGCCTTCGCAGGACGCGAGCGCGTTGAAGCAGGGCGTCGACAGCGACTGGCGCAGGAAGACGTCCGCGTCGGCGTCGAGCAGCGACCGCGTCGGCGCGTGCACGTGCGCCGCCTCGAACGCATGCCGCTCGGGCGACGTGTTGATGTCGCCCTCGGCCGCCAGATCGAGCGGCGGCAACGATCTATCCATCGCTGGCCGATCTCACCACGGCAGCGAATAAGTCTTTACGTTGGTGAAGCTCTTCATCGCTTCCTGCACGCCCTCCTTGTACCCCAGTCCCGAGTCCTTGATTCCGCCGAAGGGGGTGAGCTCCAGCCGATATCCGGGCACCTCGCGGATGTTGACCGATCCGACGTTCAACTCCGAGACGAGCTTCGTGATGTAGTCGAGCCGGTTCGTGCAGACGGCCGACGACAGTCCGTAGTCGGTGCCGTTGGCGATCGCGATCGCTTCATCGATCGTACGAAACCGGATCACCGGCGATACCGGACCGAACGTCTCGTACCT
>DASSGI010000043.1:0-5923 GCA_035857655.1 Casimicrobiaceae bacterium
GACTGCGGCCCGCTAAGCTCGCCGCAAGCCTCGCGCGATGCCGCAGCTAGCCAGACAATTCACTCCGCCCACCGTTTCGCCCGCGCCACCGCCTTCTGCCAGCCGGCCGCGAGCTCGGCGACGCGCTCGTGCTTCATCGCAGGCTCGAACACGCGATCCTGCTGCCAGTTCGCGGCGACGTCCGCCGCGTCCTTCCAGTAGCCAACTGCAAGGCCGGCGAGATAACCCGCACCCAGCGCCGTCGTCTCGAGAACCTTCGGACGCACGACCGCCACCCCGAGCAGGTCCGCCTGAAACTGCATCAGCAGATTGTTCGCCGTTGCGCCGCCGTCGACGCGCAATTCGGTGAGCGTGATCGCCGCGTCCTTCTGCATCGCAGCGAGCACTTCGGCGCTCTGGAACGCGATCGACTCGAGCGCCGCGCGGGCGAGATGCGCGGCCGTCGTCCCACGCGTCAATCCGAACATGGCGCCGCGCGCGTAAGCATCCCAGTGCGGCGCGCCCAGACCCGCAAACGCGGGGACCAGATAGACGCCGCCGTTGTCGGGTACGCTCGCGGCAAGCGCTTCGATTTCGGCGGCCGAGCGCACGATCTTCAATCCGTCGCGCAGCCATTGGACGACGGCGCCGCCGATGAAGACGCTACCCTCGAGCGCGTAGTCGACCTTTCCGTCGCGCAGCCACGCGACGGTCGTGACCAGGTTGTTGGCCGACGCGACGGCCGTGCCGCCCGTGTTCATCAGCAGGAAGCAGCCGGTCCCGTACGTGTTCTTCGCAAGCCCCGGCGTATGACAGGCCTGTCCGAACAGCGCCGCCTGCTGATCGCCGGCGATCCCCGCGATCGGAACGTCGACGTCACCGATCTTCGCGTGCGCGCAAATGCCCGATGACGGCACCACGCGCGGAAGCATCGAGCGCGGGACATCGAACAGCGCAAGGAGCTCGTCATCCCAATCGCCGGAGCGAATGTCGAAGAGCAGCGTGCGGCTTGCGTTCGACGCGTCGGTGACGTGAACCGCGCCGCGCGTGAGGTTCCAGACGAGCCACGAGTCGATCGTGCCGAACGCGAGCTCGCCGCGATTCGCGCGATCGCGCGCGCCTGCGACGTTGTCGAGCAGCCAGCGCAGCTTCGTGCCGGAGAAATACGCATCGAGCACGAGCCCGGTCTTGCGCGCGATCATCCCGGCGTGTCCCGCTTCGCGCAGTGCGTCGCATTGCGATGCGGTACGCCGGTCCTGCCAAACGATCGCGTTCGCGATCGGGCGTCCCGTCGCGCGCTCCCACACGACCGTCGTCTCGCGCTGGTTCGTGATGCCGATCGCGGCGACGTCGCGCGCGCCGATGCCCGCGCGGGCAAGCGCTTCGTGAAGCACGCCCGATTGCGTCGCCCATATCTCGGCGGCGTCGTGTTCGACCCAGCCCGGTTGCGGGAATATCTGCCGGAACTCGTGCTGCGCGACCGCGCGGACCGTGCCTGCACGGTCGAATACGAGCGCTCGGGAGCTCGTCGTGCCCTGGTCGAGGGCGAGTACGAAGGACATGCCGGGACTCCGATCGCAACCGGCGCGGGCCACGTCCGGTTGCGACGCCGGCGACGCGCATCGTAAAATGGGCTTTCGCGGGCGTCATTGTAAACAACGAACGCCGCAGCCGCCGACGTGAGCCCGCGGCATGCGGCGAGAGGCTCCCGCGCCCGCAATCGTCGAGCTTCCCATGTCGCTCCCAGACTCCTCCGTTCCGCGCCAGCGCCTTCATCAACGCAGCATCACGTACGATTGCTATCGCCGCGACGATGGCCTGTTCGACGTCGACGCGCATCTCGTCGACGCCAAGGATCACGACTACGAGCTGCTCACGGGCATCCGCCCCGCGCGCGAGGCGGTCCACGACATGTACGCGCGGGTGACGATCGATGACAACTTCGTGATCCACGCGATCGAGGTGCGTACGGTCGCGATGCCGTACCCCGACGTCTGCGATCGCATCGAACCCGCGTATGCGAAGCTGATCGGCGCGAATCTCGTCCAGGGCTTCCGCAAGCGCCTGCACGACGACATGGGCGGCGTCCGAGGCTGCTCGCACGTGACCGAGCTTCTCGGGTCGCTGCCCACGGCTGCCATACAGATGATGGCGGGCCTGCGCCGCGAAGACGAGGGCGAATCGAAGCCGTTCCAGCTCGATCGCTGCCACGCACTCGAAACGACGACCGAGACCGTGCGCCGCTACTACGCGAAGTGGTATCGAGGCGCAGGAAACGGAGGTAGGGTCAGAGACGAATTTTCGCCGATGAAGTCCTTCGAGCAGACTCGGCGCCATGCGGAAGTCGTCTCTGACCCTACTTCCTCTGACCCCAAGGAACAGGCGTGAAAATCCACGAATACCAGGGCAAGGAAATCTTTCGCAAGTTCGGGATGGCGGCACCGCGCGGCATTCCGGCGTTCTCGGTCGACGAAGCGGTCGATGCGGCGAAAGCGCTCGGCGGGGGCGTGTGGGTCGTTAAGGCGCAAATCCACGCGGGCGGACGAGGCAAGGGCGGAGGCGTGAAGCTCGGGCGCTCGCTCGACGAAGTTCGCGAGCTCGCCGACAAGATCCTGGGAATGCAGTTGGTCACGCATCAGACGGGGCCGCAAGGGCAGAAGGTGCGCCGGTTGCTGATCGAGGAAGGCGCCGACATCCGCAAGGAGCTCTATGTCGGAATGGTCGTCGATCGCGCGACGCAGCGCGTGTGCCTGATCGCGAGCTCCGAAGGAGGCATGGACATCGAGGAAGTCGCGGCGAAGACGCCGGACAAGATCCTGCGCGTGTTCATCGATCCGATGAAGGGGCTCTCCGACGTCGAAGCCGACGACGTCGCGCGCCGGATCGGCGTCCCCGAAGCGAGCGTTCCCCAGGCGCGCGCGATGCTGAGCGGTCTGTACCGATGCTTCGACGCGACCGATGCGTCGCTCGCGGAGATCAACCCGCTGATCGTCACCGGCGACGGCCGCGTGATCGCGCTCGATGCGAAGCTCAACTTCGATTCCAACGCGCTCTTCCGGCATCCGGAGATCGTCGAGATGCGCGATCTCGACGAAGAAGATCCTGCCGAGGTGGAGGCGTCGAAGTTCGACCTTTCCTACATCGCGCTCGACGGCAACATCGGCTGCCTCGTCAACGGGGCGGGACTCGCGATGGCGACAATGGACACGATCAAGCTGTTCGGCGCGTCGCCGGCAAACTTCCTCGACGTCGGCGGCGGCGCGACGACGGAGAAAGTCACCGAAGCGTTCAAGATCATGCTGGGGAACCGACGGGTCAAAGGGATCCTCGTCAATATCTTCGGCGGCATCATGCGCTGCGACACCATCGCGAACGGCATCGTCGCGGCGGCGCGCGAAACGCGTCTCGCGGTGCCGCTGGTCGTGCGAATGAAGGGAACGAACGAAGAGCTCGGACGCCAGATCCTCAAGGATTCGGGGTTGCCGATCATCGCCGCCGACAACATGGCCGACGCCGCGCAGAAGATCGTCGCTGCGGTCGGCCGGCAGTAGAAGCCGCGTCGACAGGTCCAGTCAACGATCGCGTTAGACGCCGCCGCCCCGCTCGCTCCCGCCAAGTCGTCAACTCACAGGAAAGCCATGTCGATCCTCATCGACCGCAACACCAAGGTGATCACGCAGGGAATCACTGGCAAGACTGGCCAGTTCCACACGCGGATGTGCCGCGACTACGCAAATGGAAAGAGCGCGTATGTGGCGGGCGTCAACCCGAAGAAGCCCGGCGAGGATTTCGAAGGAATCCCGATCTATGCGACGGTCAAGGAGGCGAAAGAGGCGACCGGCGCAACCGTGAGCGTGATCTACGTGCCGCCGCCGTTCGCCGGGGCGGCGATCGACGAGGCCGTCGACGCCGGACTCGCGCTCGTCGTGTGCATCACCGAGGGCATTCCCGTGCGCGACATGATTCGAACGCGCTACAGGATGCAAGGCAAGCCGACGCTGCTGCTCGGACCGAATTGCCCCGGCGTCATCACTCCCGATGAGCTCAAGATCGGCATCATGCCGGGCCACATCCACAAGCGTGGCCGCGTCGGCGTGGTTTCGCGCTCCGGGACGCTTACCTATGAAGCCGTGGGACAGCTGTCCGAGCTCGGACTCGGCCAGTCGAGCGCGGTCGGCATTGGCGGCGATCCCGTCAACGGCTTGAAGCACATCGATGTGCTGCGCCTCTTCAACGACGACGCCGGGACCGACGCCGTCGTGATGATCGGCGAGATCGGCGGGACCGACGAGGAAACCGCCGCCCGGTGGGTGAAGGACAACATGCGCAAGCCTGTCGTCGGCTTCATCGCCGGCGTCACCGCGCCTCCGGGCAAGCGGATGGGTCACGCCGGCGCGATCATCTCGGGCGGCAAGGGAACCGCGCAGGAAAAGCTCGAAGTGATGGAAGCGTGCGGAATCAAGGTGACGCGCAATCCGGCTGAAATGGGCAAGCTTCTCGCATCGGTGCTGTAAGCGACGTTTCGGGGGGCGTCGTGGAATTTGGTACGCCGCAATTCTGGGTTGCCGGCTTCGAAATCATTGTCATCAACATCCTGTTGTCGGGCGACAACGCGGTGGTGATCGCGCTCGCCTGCCGCAACCTGTCGCAGAAGCAGCGGAAGCTCGGGATTTTCTGGGGCGTTGTCGGCGCCGTCGTCCTGCGCGTTGTCCTCACGTTCTTCGCCGTGCAGCTCCTGCTGCTGCCGTACGTGCAGTTGATCGGCGCCGTTCTGCTCGTCTGGATCGGAATCAAGCTGGTTGCCGAGGACGAGGGCGACGGCGAAGAGATCGAGGCGAGCGACAAGCTCGTGTCGGCGATCAAGACGGTGATCGTCGCCGACCTCGTGATGAGCCTCGACAACGTAATCGGCGTCGCTGCAGCGGCGAAGGGAAGCCTCGTGCTGCTCATATTCGGGCTCGTCATCAGCATTCCGCTCGTCGTCGTCGGCGCCCAGCTCATCATGAAGCTGATCGAGCGGCTGCCGTGGCTCGTCATCGCCGGGGGAGGGCTGCTCGGATACATCGCCGGCGAAATCGCCGTGGCCGACACGGCGGTCAAACCCTGGATCGATGAGCGCATGCCGGTGCTGCACTACGTCGCGCCGGCGATAGGCGTGCTCGTTGTCGTCGTCGTCGGGGTATGGCTGATGCGCAAGAACCGGAGCGAAGCATCGCCCTGATCACGGATTCCTCGCAGCGTCGCATTTTGCGGACACGGCCGGCGGCGGAGGCTGCAGCCATTTCGGGTGCTGCTCGCAACTCCCGCGGCGGCCCGCTACACTCGTAGCCTGAAAGAACCGCGCCCGATCGCCCCATGTCCGAACGCATCCCCCTCGATACCGCGGTGCTTTCCCACCCGGGGATGGTTCGGACGCACAACGAGGATTCGGTGTTCGTGGATCCCGCTGCGGGCGTCGCCGTGCTCGCCGACGGCATGGGCGGCTACAACGCCGGCGAGGTTGCGAGCGGGATCGCCGTAAGGGTCGTGAGCGGCGGCATGGTGCCCGAGCTCAATTCCGATCGCGAGCTCTCCAAGGTGGACATCGCGACGGGGCTCACGCACGCGGCGCTCCTGCTCCAGCAGAAGATCGCCGAAGCGAACAAGGGAATCTACGAGGTCGCGCAGGCGCGTCCCGAGTGCGCCGGGATGGGCACGACGCTCGTGTCGATCGTCTTTTGCGGCAATCGCGTGAGCATCGGCCACATCGGGGATTCGCGCTGCTACCGCTTGCGCGGCGAGAAGTTCGAGCAGCTGACCCACGACCACTCGCTGCTGCAGGAACAGATCGACGGGGGCCAGCTCACCCCGGAGCAGGCGCGCTATTCGCTCAACAAGAATCTCGTCACGCGCGCGCTCGGCATCGAAGCGATCGTTCCGGCAGACATCGTCGAGTATCGCGTCG
>DASSGI010000044.1:0-2022 GCA_035857655.1 Casimicrobiaceae bacterium
ATTCGTTTTCCCCGAAGCCGGTTGCGGCGCCTGGGGCTGGCAATGGGTCAGTGGCCGGATCGCTCACGGGTGGAGAAAGTCGCCCTGGCTGTTATGGGTCGCAGCGATGAATCTTTCGCCGCGCGTCACGCACGCTATGCAAGCCTTGCGTATGAGGGACAGCCTACGCAGCGGTCGCAGCAGGCGCATTTCGCCGATGGCCGAATTTTGTTTCGTTTGTAGCAGGGACCTCTGCTACGCGCCCGAGGCCGCGTGGCTCGCCCGTCGCCGCCTGGTCGCGGCTAGGCTTCGTCGAAGAGCGACGGCGATTCGGCGGGCGACGTCGAGGCGGCGATGCGCGCATCCGCCGGGGTGAGCGCTCCAGCACGCACGCCCAGCAAGCGGATCCGGCGTTCGAGCGTGACCCGCTTCAGGCATTCGCCGGCGGCACGCCGGATCACCGCAGCGTCGTCGGTCGCGTGCTCGATCGTCTTGTCGCGCGTTACCGTCTTGAAGTTGTCGAAGCGAAGCTTCAGGCCGATCGTCTTGCCGACGTAGCCCTTGCGGCGCAGATCGCCGGCCACGCCCTCGCAGAGCGCGGTGAATATCGCCGAGAGCTCGGCGCGATCGCGCTCGGCGGAAAGATCGCGATCGAACGTCGTCTCCCGGCTGATCGATTTCGGCTCCATCTCGGTCAGCACGACGCGATCGTCGCGACCGTGCGCGGCGTCGTGCATCCACGCGCCGTGCGCGCGGCCGAAATGCTCGACGAGCCACGCCGGATCGGCGGCGGCGAGCTCGCCGATCGTCCGGATGCCGAGCCCCTCGAGGCGCGCGCTCGACTTCGGACCGATCCCGTTGATCTTGCGAGGCGGCAGCGGCCAGATCCGGCGAGGGACGTCCTCCATCCTCAGCAACGTGAGACCGTCGGGCTTGTCGAGCTCCGAAGCCATCTTGGCAAGAAGCTTGTTCGGTGCAACGCCGATCGAGCACGTGAGCCCCGTTGCCGCACGGACGGCTTCGCGAATCGACTGCGCGACCTCGCCGGCGCGCCACCACGGGTCGGCAACAGGCTCGCCGAGCTCGCCGTCGGCAGCCGGAGGATCGACGTCGGTCAGGTCGATGTAGATCTCGTCGATACCGTTGTCCTGGATCTGCGGCGCAATCGCCCGCACCGCGGCCTTGAAGAGCCGCGAATACTTGCGATACGAATCGAAGTCGACCGGCAGCAGTATCGTATCCGGGGCGAGCTGCGCCGCCTTCATCAGCCCCATCGCCGAATGCAATCCGAACTTGCGCGCTTCGTAGGTGGCGGTGGTGATCACGCCGCGACCGACATAGCCGCGCAGCGTCGAGAATGTCCGCGTGACACGCCCCAAGGCCGGATCGACCGTTTCGACGGGCTGATGACGGCGCCCGCCTCCGATCACCACCGGACGGCCCGCGAGCTCCGGGTAGCGCAGCAGCTCGACGGACGCATAGAACGCATCCATGTCGAGATGCGCGATCAGCCGGACGATCTCGTTGGGCATGGCGAGTCCGGCGAAACTTTTGCCGGTATCGACAGTCTAGCCACGCGCCGCAAGCGCCGCTATGCGCGCGCAACGCCGGCGCGATAAAATTGCGGGATATGAGCCACAAGCACGATAACCTGATCCGCGCGATCTTTCACGATCCGATCAGCGGCAACCTGCAATGGCGGGAAATCGAGTCACTGCTCCGCCATCTCGGAGCATCGATCGAGTCGCTGTCTGGAACGCGCATACGCGTGAAGCTGAACGGCGCGGAGGGCATTCTCCACCGGCCGCACGGCGGAAATTCGCTCGGCAGGCAGGACGTTCAGCATCTGCGGGAATACCTCTCTCGCGCGCGCGTCACGCCGTCGCTGTACGAGACGGATCGCAAGCCCTGAATCGCCGTGGGACCCCGACCGGGGGCCGCCTCGTCCCGTTCAGGTTCCTCGACCGTCGAATTCGCACACCGCTGATGCACGCAACTCCCGCGCCGCAAACGATTATCGAGCTGCTCGCCGCACAGAAGGCG
>DASSGI010000045.1:0-3634 GCA_035857655.1 Casimicrobiaceae bacterium
GGCGTCGGTGAGCACCGGGCGATAGGGGGTGTTCGGGGCGTTCATCGGCGCGATCGGTCAACCGCCGATATAGCTCATCTCGACTTTCGGCAGGGCGGCCGTATTGGCGCTGCGAATCTCGGAATAGCGGTCGGCGCGGCGGTTCCAGACGGCGGCGATCGCGCTGCCGATCTGCGCGTCGTCGAATCCGCCGCGAAGAAGCTCGCGCAGATCATGACCGGCGGTCGCGAACAGGCACGTGTAGAGCTTGCCGTCGGTGGAAAGACGCGCGCGCGTGCAATCGCGGCAGAATGCCTGCGTCACCGACGCGATCACGCCGATCTCGCCGCCGCCGTCCCTGTATTTCCAGCGCTTCGAGACTTCGCCGGTGTAGTTCGGGTCGGCGCTCTCGAGCGGCAGCGCGGCATCGATCGCGCGCACCACTTCGACTGAGGGCACGACGTCGTTCATTCGCCAGCCGTTCGTCGCGCCGACGTCCATGTACTCGATGAAGCGCACGATGTGCCCGGTGCCCTTGAAATGCCGCGCCATCGGCACGATCGACGAATCGTTCGTGCCGCGCTTCACCACCATGTTGATCTTGATCGGCGCGAGTCCCGCTGCCGCTGCCGCGTCGATTCCCTCGAGGACCTTCGCGACGGGGAAGTCGACGTCGTTCATCGCGCGAAACGTCGCATCGTCGAGCGAATCGAGGCTTACCGTGACGCGCTTCAGACCGGCGTCGACGAGGCTCCTGGCTTTCTTCGCGAGGAGCGCGCCGTTGGTGGTGAGCGTGATGTCGAGGTCCCCGAGCTTCGCGAGCATCTCGACGAGCCGCTCGACGTTCCGCCGCAGGAGCGGCTCGCCGCCGGTCAGCCGGATCTTCTGCACGCCGCGGTCGACGAAGATCCGGGCGACGCGCGTGATTTCCTCGAACGTGAGGATCTCGGCGTGCGGAAGGAACTTGAAATTCGCGTCGAATACTTCCTTCGGCATGCAATAGACGCAGCGGAAGTTGCAGCGGTCGGTCACCGAGATGCGCAGGTCGCGCAACGGCCGCCCGAGCGAGTCGGTCAGCGTGCCGGTGCGCGAAACCGCGTCGCTCGCCGACGCGTCGAGCAGCGCATCGAGCACGTCGCCCTTCGCTTCGGGGCGAGCGATTCTGAGCAGATCCGCTATCGGGATGATCGTTGCCATGCGTATCGAATCGACTTGCGATGACGCTGCAGATCGGGCGTGGAACGAGTGATCTTAGCAGACGGCCGAATCGCTGGTGTATGATCGATCGCGATGGATCGCCGCCCGCGTTTCGCTGCGGCGCGTCGATATCCAATGGCCATGACTCCTGCGCGGTTTCCGGTCTCCGTCATCATCGCGTGCACGCCGCTCGCCAACAGGTGGCAGAGCGAACGCTGGGAACCGGTGGCGGTCGAAATCGCTGGGGCTGGGGCTGAGGCGACGGCGTCGGTTCCTTCGCCCGTGCGTCTGGACGCGGCGGGACTACGCTGGCGGTTCGCCGGGCACGCGATCGACCTGCACCGGTCGGAGGCCGAGGGCTATTTTCTCAACACGACATCCGCCGAACCCAAGGTCTTCGTGATGTGGCGAGCGCGCGAGGACGAGGTAGAGGACAGAGCGCTCCCTCCAATCAGGCCGGAGCGGGTGACTGTCAGCTACAACGAGGCCGCGCGCCTGATGGACGGTGGCGAGCGCGTCGATGCCGTTCCGATGCCCGCCGCGATTCTCGACTGGATGACGCCGTTCGTCGCTGAGAACTACAAGCCGGAGTCTCGGAAAAAGGTCAGGCGCAACGATCCGTTCGCCGATCGCGATGAGAGCGGCGCGTCGCGGCGACAACGCTAGAAAGCGGTCTAGGTTGACCGAAACGATGACTGTCGAAGATCCCGCGTCCCGCGGCTTTTCGCTGAAGCGCTGGTCGCAGCGCAAGCTCGAGGCGGCGCGCGCCGCTCCTGCGCCGGCGTCCGATGCCGCGCCGTCCGCGGTCAAGGCGACCGGCCCCGCGGAAGCGACGCAGTCGCAGCCATCTGCGATGGCGCAGCTGCCGGCGACAGCGCCGAGCGCAACCGCCGAAGAGACGGCGGCACCGGCACTGCCGCCGATCGAATCGCTGACGATCGATTCGGATTTCAGTACGTTCCTCGGCCCCAAGGTGGATCCCGCGATCAAACTGCAGGCACTGAAGAAGCTCTTTCGCGACCCGCGCTTCAACGTGATGGACGGCCTCGACGTCTACATCGACGATTACTCGATCCCGGATCCGCTCGAGCCGGAAATCGCGCGAGCGCTCGCGCATGCGCGCTACGTCTTCGATCCGCCCCGCACGCGCGTCAACGAAGCGGGAATCGTCGAAGACGTGCCCGCGGACGCAGCATCGATCGATGCATCCGCGTTGCCCTCGGACGCAACGACGCAGTCCGACGCGACGTCGTTGTCCGACGCACCGACTGCACCGGACGCACCGTCGTCGTCCGGTGCGGAGTCTTCGTCCGGTGCGGAGTCTTCGTCCGGCGCAGAGTCTTCGTCCGGCGCAGAGCTTTCGTTCGGCGCAGGGCCGTCGTCGCACGTTTTGCCATCTCCTGTAGCAACGGACACCCGATCCGCGTCCTCTGCGAATCCGGTCGGCAGCGAAGGCAAGGCGCCTGAAAGAATCGAGCCGACGCGCCGATGAGTCTCGAAGGCGTCAGCCTGCATCTGTGCTCCTGCAACGGAACGATGCCCCTCGATCGGGAGGCGCTCGCGCGCGCGCTCGAGCTCTCCGGCGCTCCGGTCGTGCGCTCGATGCTCTGCCAGAAGGAGCTCGCGGCGTTCGCCGGCGCTGCTGCCGGCGACGTCGTCGTCGCATGCACGCAGGAGGCGAAGCTCTTCGGCGACGTTGCCGAGGAGGGGAAGCGCGCGCAGACGATCCGCTTCGTCAACATCCGCGAAACGGGCGGATGGTCGACCGAGGCGAAGGCGGCGACGCCCAAGATCGCGGCGTTGCTTGCGCTCGCCGGCCTCCCCGAGCCGGATCCGGTGCAGCGTGTCACGTATCGCTCGGAGGGCCAGCTGCTGATCGTCGGGCCCGCGGAGTCGGCGTTGCGCTGGGCCGATGCGCTCGCCGGGCAGCTCGCGGTCACGGTGCTCGTGACGGGCCGCGCGGCCGGGGCAGAGCTCCCCGCGGAGCGCAAGTATCCCGTCCGTTCCGGCAAGGTCGTGAAGCTCGCCGGGTGGCTCGGCGCGTTCGAAGCGCAATGGGTTCAGCAGAACCCGATCGATCTCGACCTGTGCACGCGGTGCAACGCGTGCATCAAGGTGTGCCCGGAGCAGGCGATCGACTGGAGTTATCAGATCGACCTCGAGCGCTGCAAGGCGCATCGAAAGTGCGTCGCCGCCTGCGGGGCGACTGGCGCTATCGACTTCGCGCGCAGCGACAACGGGCGCACCGAGCAATTCGATCTCGTGCTCGATCTGCAGGAGACGAAGCAGTTTTCGATGCACCAGCCGCCGCAGGGCTACTACGCGCCGGGTGCGGAGCCGCTCGCGCAGGCAAAGGCGGCCGCCGAGCTCGCCGCGATGACGGGCGCGTTCGAGAAGCCGAAATACTTCGCGTACAAGGCGTCGATCTGCGCGCATGCGCGCGCGCAGAAGGTCGGCT
>DASSGI010000046.1:0-12732 GCA_035857655.1 Casimicrobiaceae bacterium
CGTCGCTTCGAAACGCCGCGTCGCGAGCACGCCATACGCGGGACGCCGTGCGGGCGCCGGGTATTCGGCCGTCGTGATCGGTACGACGCGCGGACGCTTTGCATCGCCGACGATCGCCTGCGCGAATTCGTGCCAGCTTGCCTGTCCCGATGCGGATAGGTGATACAGCCCGGCGCGCTCGGCGGCTTCGGGCAGTCCTGCAGCGAGGATTCGCACCGTCGCCTCGGCAAGCGCGCGCGACCAATTGGGCACGCCGACCTGGTCGGCGACGATCGAGATCTCGTCGCGCTCCGCCGCGAGACGCCGAATCGTCAGCAGAAAGTTCCGCCCGCGAAGCCCGTACACCCAGCTCGTGCGAAAGACGAGCGCGTGCCTGCCGGCAGCGGCGACCGCATGTTCTCCGTCGAGCTTGGTCTGCCCATAGACATTGAGCGGCGCTGTCGGCGCATCCTCGGAATACGGCGTCGTGCCCTTTCCGTCGAACACGTAGTCGGTCGAATAGTGAACCAGGAGCGCGCCGAGGCGGCTCGCTTCCTCGGCGAGAATGCCGGGAGCGCGGGCGTTGACCGCCTGCGCGAGCGAAGCCTCGGACTCGGCGCGATCGACGGCCGTGTACGCGCCGGCGTTGACGATGAGCTTTGGCTTCGCGCCGCGCACCGCCGCGACGATCGCATCGGGATCGGCGAGATCGAGCGACGCGCGATCGGCAGCGATCACGTCGCCGTGCGGTTCGAGCAGCTGCGCCACGTCGAATCCGATCTGGCCGCCAGCTCCGGTCACGAGGATCGTCGGGCGCATCGCGGAGAATCGGCGCTAGTCGTAGACTGCGGCGGCGGCGAGCGGTGTGCCGGCCGCGTCCTTCGCCGCGAGGATCGGTGCAGCCGAGAGCGGCCATGCGATTCCGAGCGCGGGATCGTTCCACAGCAGCGTGCGCTCGTGCTCGGGATACCAGTAGTCGGTCGTCTTGTACAGGAAGTCGACGAGCTCGTGGGTTGCGAGAAAGCCGTGCGCGAAGCCCGGCGGCACCCACAGCATCCGTTGGTTCTGCGCGGACAGCGTGATCCCGATCGAACGGCCGAACGTCGGCGAGCTGCGGCGAAGATCGACGACGACGTCGAACACTTCACCGGCGACACAGCGGACGAGCTTTCCCTGCGCGCGCTCGATCTGATAGTGGAGCCCGCGCAGCACGCCCTTGCGCGAGCGCGAGTGGTTGTCCTGCACGAACGCCGCGTCGATCCCGGCTTGCGCGAACGCGCGCGCGTTCCAGCTTTCCATGAAAAATCCGCGATCGTCGCCGAACACCCTCGGCTCGATCAGCATCACGCCAGGGAGATCGGTCGCGCTGACCTTCATCGGACGTCCGGCTCGCGCAAGAGGCCGAGCAGGTACTGTCCGTACCCGTTCTTCTCCATTCCCCGGCCGAGTCTCTCGACGTCGGCGGCACTGATGTAGCCGAGCCGATACGCGATCTCCTCCGGACAGGCGACCTTAAGCCCCTGCCGGCGCTCGATCGTCGCGATGTATTGCGCCGCCTCGAGCAGCGACTCGTGCGTGCCGGTGTCGAGCCACGCCATCCCGCGTCCCATCACTTCGCAGGTGAGCACGCCGCGCTCGAGATAAGCCTTGTTGACGTCGGTGATCTCGAGCTCGCCGCGTGCCGACGGACGCAATCCCGCTGCGATGTCGAGGACCTCGTTGTCGTAGAAATAGAGACCGGTGACCGCGTAGCGCGATTTCGGCGCCTTTGGCTTCTCTTCGAGCGACAGCACGCGCCCTCGCGCATCGAATTCGGCGACTCCGTAGCGTTCGGGATCGGCGACCGGATAGGCGAATACCGTCGCGCCGGATCCGCGCGCGTTCGCGCGCTGCAGCTGCAGCGAGAGATCGTGCCCGTAGAAGATGTTGTCGCCGAGCACGAGCGCGGACGCGTCGCTTCCGACGAATTGGCGGCCGATGATGAATGCCTGCGCGAGTCCCTCGGGTGCGGGCTGCACCGCGTAGGAAAGATCGAGCCCCCACTTCGCGCCGTCGCCGAGCAGCGCCTGGAACCGCGGCGTGTCCTCGGGCGTCGAGATCAGCAGGATGTCGCGGATTCCCGCGAGCATCAGCGTCGACAGCGGATAGTAGATCATCGGCTTGTCGTACACCGGCAGCAGCTGCTTCGATAGCACCTGCGTGACCGGAAAGAGCCGCGTCCCGGATCCGCCGGCGAGAACGATTCCCTTGCGCTTCATCGTGCGCTGCCCCGAGGGATCGCGTTCAAGCACAGGCTCATGCCGGCGCCTGCGCATAGTTGAGCGAGATCCATTTGTGATATTCGCCGCTCGTCACGGCGGCGAGCCATGCGCCGTTGTCGAGATACCACTGGATCGTGCGCCGCATCCCGGTGGCGAAGGTCTCCGCGGGCGCCCATCCGAGCTCGGTGCGAATCTTCGCCGAGTCGATCGCGTAGCGGCGATCGTGCCCGGGACGATCCTGCACGAACGTGACGAGGCGTTGGTAATCGCGACCGGGGACGAGCTCGCTCAGGATATTGCAGATCGTGTGCACCACTTCGAGATTGTTCATCTCCGCGCTGCCGCCGACCGCATAGGTTTCGCCGGGCCGGCCGCTCGCGAGCACCGTCCGTATCGCCGCGCAATGATCGCCGACGTAGAGCCAATCGCGGACGTTCTTGCCGTCGCCATAGACCGGGAGCGCCTTGCCGGCGAGCGCGTTGACGATCATCAGCGGGATCAGCTTCTCGGGAAATTGCCGCGGCCCGTAGTTGTTCGAGCAGTTCGTCGTGAGCGTCGCCAGGCCGTAGGTGTGGTGATACGCGCGCACCAGATGATCCGCAGCCGCCTTCGAAGCCGAATACGGGCTGTTCGGCGCGTACGGCGTCGCCTCGCTGAACGGCGGATCGTCGGGAGCGAGCGATCCGAAGACCTCGTCGGTCGAAACGTGCAGGAATCGGAACGCCGAGCGCGCCGCCGGGGAAAGCGTCGAGCAGTAAGCTCGCGCCGCCTCGAGCAGCCCGAAGGTTCCCACCACGTTGGTGCCGATGAAGGCGGCCGGGCCGTGGATCGACCGGTCGACGTGGCTTTCGGCTGCGAAGTTGACGATCGCGCGCGGCCGATGGTCGTCGAGAAGCGCTTCGACGCGCGAGCGATCGCCGATATCCGCATGGACGAAGCTATGACGCGCGTCGTCGGCGACCGCCGCCAAACTGCCGAGGTTGCCGGCGTACGTGAGCTTGTCGAGATTTACAACGGGCTCGCTGGATCGTTCGAGCCAGTCGAGCACGAAGTTGGAGCCGATAAAACCGGCCCCGCCAGTGACGAGGATCATGTGCAGTCCGTAGCCGGCTTCGGTACGAGCTCATGTGGGAAGCACGTGATGCCGAAGGCAAAACCAGCTGCGCCGGTGATGAGGATCATGACGTGGGGCCCGCGTAACGCCAAGGCAGGGCTGCGGCGCGGAGCGATGCGCAGCGCCGGCCGATTCTATCATCGGCGCAAGGTCAGGTCGCGGGGACGCCGTGATACTGGCGATACCAGCTGACGAACCGCGCGAGCCCTTCCGCGAGTGGCGTTCGCGGCGCGAATCCCGTGGCGGCCGCGAGCTTGTCGATCGCGGCAAAAGTCGCGGGAACATCGCCGGCTTGCATCGGGGCGTAGACCTTGACGGCGGGCCGGCCGAGCAGCCGTTCGAGTGCGGCAATGAAGGCTTCAAGCTCGACCGCTTCGTGATTGCCGATGTTGTAGACCACTGCGGGAACGCTGCCCGACGCGCCGAAGGGCGGCTTCTCGATCAGCCGGACCGTTGCCTCGACGATGTCATCGACATACGTGAAATCGCGACGCATCTTTCCGTCGTTGAACACGCGGATCGGCTCGCCCGCGAGGATCGCTTTCGTGAACAGCATCGGCGCCATGTCCGGCCGCCCCCAGGGGCCGTAGACGGTGAAGAAGCGCAACCCAGTCGTGGGCAGCGCATACAAATGGCTGTAGCTGTAGGCGATCAGCTCGTTCGCTTTTTTGGTCGCCGCGTACAGGCTCACCGGATGGTCAACGCTCTGTTCTTCGGAAAACGGGAGCGTGTGGTTCGCGCCGTAGACGCTTGACGATGATGCGTAGACGAGGTGCGCGATGCCCGCATGGCGACAAGCTTCGATCACGTTGCCGAACGCGACTAGGTTGTTCCTGAAGTAAGCGTGCGGATTGACGAGCGAATGGCGGACGCCAGGCTGGGCGGCGAGATGAACGATGTGCGTGAACACTCGATCGCGGAAGAGGCGCTCGGTCGCCTTCTGGTCGGCGAGGTCGATGCGCTCGAAGAGGAAGCCGGGACGACCCTCGAGGCGAGCGATGCGCGCCTCCTTGAGCGCGACGTCGTAATACGGATCGAAGTTGTCGACGCCGAGGACCGACACGCCAGCGTCGAGGAGCTTCTCTGCGGTGTGCATGCCGATGAAGCCGGCGCAGCCGGTAACGAGCACGCGACCGACCGCGGCGCCGCTCATTGCGGCTCGACTTCGGAGAGAGCGCGCAGCTTCGCGTACTTCATGAAGCTCGCGAAACAGCCGATCGCGATGTGAACCAATCCGGCAACGCCGTCGAGAAAGCCGAGCTTCCCCACATAGAAGCGGAGGAACCGCGCGAGCGGGGAGGCGACGAGCCTTGCGACGCTTGCACGCTCGCCGCGCGTGTGCATCGCTTCGGCCTGAATCGTCGTATAGCGATTCTGCTTGGCGATGTACGCATCGAGCGATTCGGCGGAAGCGTGCAGCAGGTCGCCTTCGAGCCGCGCGATCGACCCCTTCGCCGTGACGTTCTCGTGGACGGGATCGTCGGTCCAGCGCGCGTGGCGCCGGTCGAAAAGCCGCACGATCCAGTCCGGGTAACCCTCGCCGTGGGAGAGCCACCGGCCAAGGAAACGGTTACGCCGCGCCATCGCGAACGCGACAGCACCGGGCGCGGAACCGAGCGCCGCGCGGATGGCATCGCCCAACTCCGGCGAGACGCGTTCGTCGGCGTCGAGGCAGAGCACCCAATCGTGCGCCGCATTGGCGACCGCGAAGTTCTTCTGCGGGCCGAATCCCTGCCACGGCTGCACGATCACGCGCGCTCCGCAGCCGCGCGCGATTTCCACGGTATCATCGCTGCTGCCCGAATCGACGACGACGATCTCGCCTGCGAACGGCGCCGACGCGAGGCATTCGGCGATCTGCCCGCCGGCGTCGCGCGTGATCACACAGAGGCTCAGCGGAAGCTTTGGTGGCATCTCGTGACGATCGTCGGAGCCGGCGTAGCGCGGGCGCAGTTGACGATGCGCACATTCTACGAGGTTTCACCGAGGCTTTGGCCGCGCTGCGGCAACGCCGGGGCCGCCGCGTGACGGCGATTCTCGTCATTCGTCCGTCGTCGCTTGGAGATATCGTCCACGCGCTGGCGCTTGTCGCCGACGTGCGCGCGCATCGCCCCGGGACCGCCGTCGACTGGGTCGCCGAAGAAAGCTTTGCTCCGCTTGTGGCGCTCGATCCGGGCATTCGCTGCGTCGTCCCATTCGCGTTGCGCCGATGGCGCGGTCATCTGGCTTCGGCCGCGACATGGCGCGAGATGTCGACCTTTCGCGACGATCTCCGCCGCGAACGCTACGCGGCCGTGCTCGATTTGCAGGAGCAGGTCAAAGGCGCATTGATCGCGCTCGTCGCGCGCGGCGTGCGCCATGGCCCCGATCGCGCCAGCATTCGCGAGCCCGTCGCAACGTTCGCGCACGACGTTCATCACGCGATCGATCCGAACCAGCACCTGATCGACCGCTGCCGGCAGCTCGCCGCCGCGGCGCTCGGCTATCGCGCCGAGGGCCCGCCTCGCTTCGGGCTCGTCGCGCCGCCGCCCGACGAATCCGGCGCGACGCCCGAGCGCCCGTACATGATCTTCCTGCACGCGACGAGCCGCGCCGACAAGTTGTGGCCGGAGGCGAGCTGGCGCGCGCTGATCAGCGCGTTCGCACGCGCAGGGTTCGCGGTGCTCCTCCCATGGGGAACGCCGGACGAGCAGGCGCGCAGCGCGCGGCTTGCCGCAGGCGAAGCCGCAGCGCGCGTTCCCCCGCGCCAGTCGCTCGGCGCGCTCGCCGGCCTCATCGCCCGCGCCGAGCTCGTCGTCGGCGTGGACACGGGGCTCGTGCATCTCGCGGCTGCGCTCGGCACGCCGACGGTGTCGCTATTCGTTGCAACCGATGCCCGGCTCGCGGGTGTCGAGCGCGCGAGCCGTGTCGCGCGCGACCTCGGCGGGAACGGACAAGTGCCGTCGGTCGATGCCGTTCTCGATGCGGCGGGCGCGCTGCTGCGGCGCGCGCCGAGCTGCTAGCGGAGCGAGAAGGGAATGCGTGCGCTCTACACGCTGCTCTGGCTTGTCGCGCTGCCGTTCGTGCCGTTGCGCCTCTGGTGGCGCGGCCGCCGCGAACCCGGCTACCGCGAGCGAATCGCCGAGCGCTTCGGCCGCTATGCGCGCACCGATCTCGCGCCTCGCGCGCCGGTGCTGTGGGTGCATGCAGTGTCGCTCGGCGAGACACGCGCCGCCGTGCTGCTCGTCGACCGGCTGCATCGCACGTATCCTGACGCGACCGTGCTCGTCACGCACATGACGGCTACCGGGCGTGCGGCCGGGCGTGCGTTGTTCGGCGATCGCGTCGCGCAAGCGTGGCTGCCGTACGACGTGCCGTTCGCCGTGCGCGGCTTCCTCGCGCACTGGCGCCCGCGCGTCGCGCTCGTCATGGAGACCGAGTTGTGGCCGAACACAATCGCGCTCGCGCGCGAGCGCGGCATTCCGACGTTCCTCGTCAACGCGCGAATGTCGGAGCGATCCGCGGCGGGCTACGCGCGGATCCCCTCGATCACCCGTCCGATGCTGGCGTCACTCGCGGGCATCGCCGCGCAAAGCGCTGCCGACGCCGGCCGGCTCGAAACGTTGGGTGCGCCGGCGCCGGCGGTCACCGGGAACCTGAAGTTCGACATCGCCATCGCCGATTTCGCCGCAGCGCTCGGTCGCGAATTTCGCATTCGGTTCGGCGAAACGCGGCCCGTGTGGCTTGCGGCCTCGACGCGCGAAAGCGAGGAGGCGCTGATCCTCGATGCGCTCGCAGCGCGCGCGCTTCCCGCGGCAACGCTCACGATAATCGTACCGCGCCACCCGCAGCGCTTCGCCGAGGTCGCCGATCTCCTGCGCGAACGCGGCGTCCCGTTCGTCCGGCGCAGCGACAACGCCCCCGTCCCCGACGACATCGCCGTCGTGCTCGGTGATTCGATGGGCGAGATGAGCGGCTATTGCGCAGCCGCGGACGTCGTTTTCGTCGGCGGAAGCCTGCTTCCGCTCGGCGGACAGAACCTGATCGAGCCGATCGCGCTGGGGCGGCCGACGCTCGTCGGCCCGCACATGTTCAATTTCGCCGAAGCGACGCAGAACGCGCTCGCGGCAGGCGCCGCGCTCGAGGTCCCCGACGCATACGCGCTGATACGAACCGTTGGCGAACTGCTGGAGGATCCCGCCCGTCGCGCCGGGATGAGCAGCGCCGCGCTCGAATTTCACGCCGCGCACCGCGGCGCGGCGGATCGGCTGTGGCAGTGGCTCGCGCCGCAGCTCGCGGCAAGCGGCCTCTAGCGCCGCGCCACGACCGGTTAGCCCAGCTCGCGGTTGACCCGCTCGACGTCTTCGTCGGAGAGCGTGCCGGCGGCCTGCTTGAGCTTCAGCGCGTTGATGACGAAGTTGTAATACGCCTGCGCGAGATTGAACCGCGTCTGGAACACCTGCTGCTGCTGGTTCAGCACGTCGAGGTTGGTGCGCACCCCGACCTCGAGGCCGAGCTTGTTCGAATCGTACGAGACGATTGCCGACTTGACCGCCTGATCGAGCGCCTTCACTTGCGCGACGCCGCTCGTGACGCCGGCGAACGACGTCTGCGCGAGGAGCTGCGCCGCCCTACGCGCAGCCTCGAGATTCTGGCGCGCGACGTCGAGGTTGGCGATCGCTTGCCGCGTCCTCGAGTTGATGAGGCCGCCGGTATAGATCGGAACGTTCAGCTGCACGCCGATCACCCCGGTCCGCGTGTCCTGTGCGAAATTGGCGGAGACGTTGGTCGACGCCGCGGCGCCCTGGTACGTCTGGCTGTAATTCGCGACGAGGTCGAGCGTCGGCAGGTGGCCGGCGCGCTGCCGATCGACCTCGAGCGACGCGATGTCGAAGTTCGCCTGGGCGATCTTGACCTGGTAATTGTCGTGGATCGCCCTGTCGATCCACGGCTCGAGCGCGTTCGGCGACGGAAGCTGCGGCTCGAAGCCGCGCTCGAAGCGCTTGAGCTCTTTCGGCGCGCGACCGATGATCGCCCGCAGCGCGGCGTTCTTGTTGTCAAGGTCGTTCTGCACCTGGATTTCCTGCGCGACGATCTGGTCGTACTTGGCCTGCGCGTCGTTGGTGTCGGTGATCGTCGCCACGCCGACTTCGAAATTGCGCTTCGCCTGCGCGAGGTTTTCGCTGACGGCCGCCTTCTGGCTCTGCGTCAGCTCGATCGTGAATTGCGCGAGCAGCACGTCGAGGTATGCCTGGACGACGCGCACGATCAGGTCCTGCTGCGCCGACGCCAGCACGTACTCGCCCTGCCCGACCTGCGTTTTCGATTGCTCGAACGTGATCCAGTTCTGCATCCGGAAGAGCGGCTGCGAGGCCTGCACCGTATAGCTGTACAGCGGAAAACGCTGGTTGAAGTCGCGTTGCCCCAGTGTCGGGTCGATGTGCAGCGTCTCGTCGAACTTCTGATAGTTCGCGTTGCCGAGCAAGCTGAAGATCGGCAGGAGTCCCGAGCGCGCCTGCGGCAGCAGCTCCTGGGTTGCAGCGTAGCTCGACCGGGCGGCACCGAGCGTCGGGTCGCTCACGAGCGCGTCGCGATAGATCTGAAGCAGGTCTTCGCCGGCCGCGGGGCCGGCGACCACGGCGAGACCGACGGCCGCCGTGAGAGCGAGAGCGCTGAATCGGGTCATTTTGCGCGTTCCCTCGTCGTGCGCGCCGTCGCGCGCGTTCGTTCTAGTTTCGGTGTTGCGGATCGAGTGTGCGGGGGCTCGAAGCCCCTCTATGGCCCTAGTACCGTCTCATCGACGGGTCCACTTCGACGGCCCACCCTTCGACGCCGCCTTTCAGGTTCTGCACGTCCGTGAATCCCGATTGCGCGAGGAACATCGCGGCGTTCTGGCTGCGTCGACCCGTGTGGCACACCATCACGAGCGGATGCCCGCGCGGAAGCTCGTCGACGCGGCGCGGAAGCTCGCCCAACGGTAGGAGCAGCGATCCCTCGATGCGGCAGAGCTCGAACTCCCACGGCTCGCGCACATCGACGAGCACCGGAGGCTCGCGCGAGGCGTCGTCGCGCCAGCGCGCGAGCTCGCCGGGTGTGAGCTGCGGAATCAAAACTCGAACCGCGCCGGCGTCGCGGCGTTCGTCAGCGGGTCGACGACGGTCTCGAACAGGATGCGCTTCGCGAGCGCGCCCGGCGCAACCAGCCGCATGAGCCGTGCAAGCATCACCGGCGGTTCGCCCACGACAGCGAAGATCCGCCCACCGAGCGCAAGCTGTCCGATGAAAGCGTCGGGCAGCACCGGAGTCGACCCGGTGAGGACGATTGCATCGTAGGTGGCGTTGCCCCAGCCGCGCGCGCCGTCGCCGACGGCGACCTCGACGGAGCCGAGGCCGGCGCGCGCGAGCTTCGCCTTCGCTTCGGCGGCAAGCCGCGGGTTGATCTCGACGCTCGTTACCCGCGCACCGTGACGCGCGAGCAGCGCGGTCAGGTACCCACTGCCGGTGCCGATCTCGAGCACGCTCTCGCCCTGCTCGATCGCGAGCTCCTGCAGCACGCGGGCTTCCATCTTCGGCGCCCACATCTTCTGGTGATCGCCGAGTGGGATCTCGAGGTCGGCGAATGCGAGCAGTCGATACTCGGGCGGAACGAAGTCCTCGCGCCGCACGAGGAACAGCAGATCGAGCACGCCCTGGTCGAGCACGTCCCACGTGCGGATCTGCTGCTCGACCATGTTGAAGCGCGCTTTCTCGAAGTCCATGGATTCCGCCATGCCACGCATTATCTCACGTCGATTTCCGCGGGTACTTCAGTCGCCGGGCGCATGCACCGTCGCTGTCGCTGTTTTCGCAGCCGCGTGCGTCGGTTCCTTTACGGCTTGCACCGCTTCCTGCGCCGCATGCGCCGCCGCCTTCCTTTCATGACGCGTGCGCATGCGCTGGTAGAGCGCGTCGAGGTACGTGTAGAGGACCGGCACGACGACGAGCGTCAGCAGCGTCGAGGTGATCACGCCGCCGATGATCGCGCGACCCATCGGCGCCTGCGCTTCCCCGCCTTCACCGATCCCGAGCGCGAGCGGCATCATGCCCCCGATCATCGCCGCGGTCGTCATCATGATCGGCCGCAGCCGCACCTGGCCGGCCTGCAGCAATGAATCGTGGAGGCTCGCTCCGCTGCGACGCGCGCGGTTCGCGAAATCGACGAGGAGGATCGCGTTCTTGGTCACGAGGCCCATCAGCATGATGAAGCCGATCATCGAGAACAGGTTCAGCGTCGTTCCGGTCATCAGCAGCGCGAGGAAGACTCCGATCAGCGAGAACGGCAGCGATGCCATGATCGCGAACGGCTGCGTGAAGCTCGCGAACTGCGACGCGAGGATCAGGTAGATGAAGATCACCGCGAGGCCGAGCGCGGCGAGCGCTGCCTGGAACGACTCCTCCATGTCCTTCGCCTGGCCGCCTACGTCGAAGCGGTAGCCGGGCGGCAGCGACGGCGTCATCTCCTTGATGATCTTCTGCACGTCCTTGTTGACGTCGCCCGACGGGCGACCTTCGGCGTTCGCGTAGAGCGCGACACGGCGCTGCAACTCCTGCCGCTTGATGATCTGCGGCGACGTCGTCTCGACGAGCTCGGCGACCTGCCGCAGCGGAACCATCCGCATCTCGCCGTCGGGACCGCGCTTCGTCGTCGTCAGGTAGAGATTCGAGAGGTCGGCCGCCAGGCGACGGTTATCGCGCGGCAGCTGCATGTTGACCTCGTAGTTCTGGCCGTCGGGGCCGAGCCAGTAGCTGACGGTGTCCCCCGCGAGCAGCGGACGGATCGTCGATCCGACTTGCTGGACGGTGATGCCGACGTCGGCTGCGGCGTCGTTCAGCAACCGGATCGAGAGCGCGGGCTGCTTCGCTTTCTCCGAGATCTCGAGGTCCGCGATGCCAGGAACCTTCGCGACCTTTTCCGCGAACTCGGTGATGAGCGTCGTCATCGTCTCCGGATCGGAGCCGAGGAGGTTCACCCATACGGGCCGGTCGAAGCCGAACGCGAGCTCGACGCCCGGCACCGGCTTGAGCATCGTGCGGATCGAGCGCTCGATCTCCTTCTGCGAGCGCGTGCGGTCCTTGCGCTCGACGAGGCGCAGGTTGATGCGGCCGTAATTGCGCCCCTGATCGGTGCCGATCGTCGTCATGGCGAGCGCGATCTCGGGAACGTCCTTGAGCATCGCCTCGACCTGCTGGACCTTGCTGTCGGTGTACTCGAGGCTCGACCCGACCGGCGTGTTGAGCCGCAGCGACAGGAAGCCCTCGTCGGTCTCCGGTATGAACTCGGTGCCGACCAGCGGCACGATCGCGAAGCTCGCGAAGAACGTCACGAGCGCGATCACGATCACGCTCTTGCGATGCCCGAGCGCCCACTCGAGCACCGAGCCATAGACCTCGTGCAGCCATTCGATGAAGCGCTCGATGCGGTCCATGAAGCGGCCCAGCCAGGGCACGCGCTTGAACCGCGAGCCGGGCGGGTCGTGCCAGACCGACGATAGCATCGGGTCGAGCGTGAACGAAACGAACAGGGATACGAGCACCGCGACGGCGACGGTTACGCCGAACTGGAAGAAGAAGCGACCGATGAGACCGCTCATGAACGCGATCGGCACGAACACCGCGACGATCGCGAACGTCGTCGCCATCACCGCGAGCCCGATCTCGTCGGTCGCTTCCTGTGCCGCCTTGACGTGACTCTTTCCCTGTCCGAGGTGGCGGACGATGTTCTCGCGCACGACGATCGCATCGTCGATCAGCAACCCGATGCACAGCGACAGCGCCATCAGCGTCAGGAAATTGAGCGTGAAGCCGAACGCGTTGAGCGCGATGAAAGTCGCGACGACGGCGATCGGCAGCGTGAGCCCGGTGATGATCGTGCTGCGCCAGCTGTGCAGGAACAGGAACACGATCAGCACGGTGAGCATCGCGCCTTCGAGGATCGTCGACTTCACGCGATTGACGCTCTTCTCGACCTGGTCGGCGCTCGAGTTGACGACGCGCAGCTCGACGTCCGGCGGAATCCGCTTCTTGAGCGCAGCGATCGCCTCGTTGACGCCGCGTCCGGTGTCGACGATGTTGGCGTCCTGCGATTTCTGGAGGTCGAGCGTGACTGCCGGCCAGCCGTTGATCCGCGAGATCGACTCCTGCTCTTTCTCGCCGTCGATGACGTCGGCGACCTGCGACAGGTAGACTGGCGCCCCGCCTTGCTGTGCTACAACGATGCGCGAGAACTGCAGCGGGTCCTTGATCTTGCCTTCGACGCGGACGATCGAGTCGTTCTGCCCCCGCGTGATCCGACCGGCCGGGACGTCCTGGTTCGCGGCGCGGACCGCGTCGATCACCCGGTCGACGCCGATGCCGAGCGCCG
>DASSGI010000047.1:0-2687 GCA_035857655.1 Casimicrobiaceae bacterium
ACGATGACCGGCGAATGCCCGCCGAGCTCCATCGTGACGCGCTTCATCTGGGCGCCGGCGAGCGAGGCGAGCTGCTTTCCGACGGCGACCGAGCCGGTGAACGAAACCTTGCGAACGATCGGCGAGCGGATCAGGTACTGCGAGATTTCGCTCGGCACGCCCCAGACGACATTGAGCACACCCTTCGGCAATCCCGCCTCATGGAACATGCGGGCGATCGCGACCACGGCGCTCGGCGTGTCCTCGGGTCCCTTGATGATGATCGTACAACCCGCGCCGACCGCAGCGGCGATCTTGCGAATCGCCTGGTTGTACGGGAAGTTCCACGGCGTGAACGCAGCGCACACGCCGATCGGCTCGCGCAGCACCATCTGGCGGATGTTCGGCAGCCGCGGCGGAATCACTCGTCCGTAGATACGCCTGCATTCCTCGGCGTGCCAATCGCAGTGATCCGCACAGCGCGTCACCTCGCCTTTGGACTCGGCGAGCGGCTTGCCCTGATCGAGCGTGATATTCCTGGCGACCGCGTCTGCGCGCTCCCGCGTAAGCTCGCCGACCTTGCGCAGGATGCGGCTCTTCTCCATCGGTGAGACGTTTCTCCACGTCTCGAATGCACGCTGCCCTGCGGCGAGCGCGCGGTCGAGGTCCTCGGTCGTCGCATGCGGCAGTCGGCCGATCACTTCGCCGGTCGCCGGGTTGTGCACCTCCTGCTCACGGCGTCCGCCGCCGGAGATGAATTCCCCATCGATATAGAGGGCCAGGGTTTCGTACATAGTTGCCTCCGTTGTCACGAATTGGTGCCTGACGCGAATCCTGGAACCGGGCGGCGGCCCACGCGACAATGGCGCGACTCCGCTATATTCAGCCGGGGCGTTATCGGATGAGGAATCGTCGAATGAGCGTCTATCCTCGCGAAGTCAAAACCGTTGCTGTCGTCGGCCTCGGCACGATCGGCATGAGCTGGGCCGCGTACTTCCTTGCCCGCGGCCTTTCGGTGCGTGCGACCGACGTCGACCCGGCCGCCGAGGCGCGGACCAGAGCATATATCGAGCGCGCCTCGACCGCACTCGACAAGCTCGGGCTCGTGGCGCCCACGGCGCCGAATGCCGCAATCAGCTTCCATCCAACCGTCGACGAAGCGGCCGGCGGGTGCGATTTCGTCCAGGAAAACGGCCCGGAGTCCGAGACGCTGAAAGCGAAGCTTCTCGCACAGATCGACCGCGCGACGCCGGCCGAGGTTCCCATCGCATCGAGCACGTCGGCGCTGTGGATGTCCGCGCTTCAGCGCGACTGCCGCTTCCCCGAGCGCTGCTTTGTCGGTCATCCGTTCAACCCGCCGCATCTCATTCCGCTGGTCGAACTGGTCGGGGGAAGCGGGACCGATGCCGCGGTCATCGATTGGGCACAGGGCTTCTATCGAACGATCGGACGCCATCCGGTTCGACTGCAGCGGGAAGTCTACGGGCACATCGCGAACCGCCTGCAATACGTGCTGTTCAACGAAGCCGCGCGCCTCGTGCTCGAAGGCGTCGCCTCGGTCGAGGATGTCGACGCCGCCGTCGCTTACGGGCCCGGAATGCGCTGGGCGTTCTTCGGGCCCTTCATGACGATGCATCTTGCCGGGGGAGCGAGCGGCATGGCAGGCGCGTTCCAGAAATTCGGCGGCCGCGACGGCACGAGCGACGACCGGGCGCGGCGCGTGCCTCTGAATCCCAGCGAGCGGCAGATGCTCATCGAGGGCGTGGCCGTCGAGGCCGGCGGCCATTCGGTGGCCGAGCTCGAAGCGCGTCGCGACGCGCTGCTCCTCGAGCTGTGCCGGATCAAGGCCGCGCTCGGTGATCGCGCAGCGTAGCGCCAACGCCATCGCGTTCAGCGCCCTTTCCACACCGGTTTGCGCTTCTCGGCGTACGCCCGCGGTCCTTCGAGAAAATCCTCGGAGACCATCATCCGCTCGTAGGCCGGCAATCCGCTGCGTCCGCGCTTCATCTTGTCGAACGATTCGACGAGCGGGAGCCGGTCGATCGCCGGAAGAATCTCGAGCAGCGCCGTCACGGCGAGTGGCGCGCCTTCGGCGATGTTCTCCGCCAACTCCCTCGCGGTGCTCATCAGCTTCGCGGCGGGGACGACCTGGCTCACGAGTCCCCATCGCGCGGCTTCATCGGCACCCATGCGGCGGCCGGTCAGCAAGAGCTCCATCGCAATGTTGTACGGGATGCGGCGGGGAAGGCGCTGCAGCGCGCCCGCGTCCGGAACGAAGCCGCGCATCATCTCGGGCAGCGCGAAGTGAGCGTGCTCCGCGGCGATGATCACGTCCGCGGCGAGCGCGATTTCGAAGCCGCCTCCGACGGCGGCACCGTTGACCGCCGCGATCACCGGTTTTTGCAGATCCCAGAATTCGGTCACGCCGGCGAATCCGCCGGCCTTGGTCATCACGGCATCGTTGACGACCGCAGGATCGGTGGCGCGCGCGACCTCCTTCAAGTCCCAGCCGGCACAGAAGATCCGCGTGCCGGCGCCCGTCACGATGCCGACGCGGAGCTTCGGATCGTCGCGCAGCGTGCAATAAGCTTCGTGCAGATCGTCGCTGACTTCCGGTGTGATGGCGTTCGCCGGCCGCCGATCGATGGTGACTTCGAGCGTTGCGCCGCGACGCTCGACGCGCACGTGCTTCACGTCGGAGATCCTCC
>DASSGI010000048.1:0-7346 GCA_035857655.1 Casimicrobiaceae bacterium
CCAAGCCTACGCCCGCATGCGGATGCGCACGCTCCGCAGGGCGCTCAGGTCGGCCTGGCCTTGCCCTGGTTGGCGACCGCGTCCATCTTCGCTCTGATCGCCGCCTCGTCCCCGAGGTAATAGCTGCGGATCGGGTGCAGCTCGCGATCGAGCTCGTAGACGAGCGGCTGCCCGGTCGGGATGTTGAGCTCGACGATTTCGGCGTCGGAGACGCTGTCGAGATACTTGACGAGCGCGCGCAGGCTGTTCCCGTGCGCGGCGATGATCGTGCTCTTGCCCGAGCGTATCGTCGGGGCGATCGCCGAATGCCAGTAGGGAAGGAAGCGCGCCACGGTGTCCTTCAGACACTCCGTGCGCGGAAACGCGCGGCGGTCGATCTCCGCGTAGCGCGGGTCGTCGACCTCGATCCGCGGGTCGCCGTCCTCGAGCGGCGGCGGCGGCGTGTCGTACGCGCGGCGCCAGATCTTGACCTGCGCATCGCCGAACTTTGCCGCGGTCTCGGCCTTGTTGAGGCCTTGCAGCGCGCCGTAGTGGCGCTCGTTGAGCCGCCACGAATGCTGAATCGGAATCCACATCCGATCCATCTCCTCGAGCACGGTCCACAGCGTCTGGATCGCGCGCTTCAGCACCGACGTGAACGCGATTTCGAACGCGAATCCTGCTTCGGCGAGAAGCCCTGCCGCCTGCCGTGCTTCTTCCCGCCCCTGCGGAGTCAGGCCGACGTCGGCCCAGCCGGTGAACCGGTTTTCGCGATTCCAGGCGGATTCGCCATGGCGGAGCAGGACGATCTTGTACATGCGCGAGCCTCGATTCGTAGCCTCTAGCGAGCGTTCATTTTGCCGCAGCGCCGGCGAAGACGAAATGATCGTGCACGGGCGCCGTCGAATGGGCAGGAATCGATTCGGCGTCCTCCGGTGACACGAAGCTCATCGCGCCCTGCTCGGCGCCGAGCGCGTTCGCGCGAAAGACGCCGAACAGCTCGCGTCCCAGTCCGTGATGATACTGGCGGAGGTCCGCCGTTGCGGGCGCGCGCGCTTTCCACACTTCGTCGGGGACGAGCGCCCGCAGAACACCCCGATCGGCGTCGATCAGGATCGGATCGCCGGTGTGCACCCTCGCAAGCGGCCCGCCGGCGAGACACTCGGGCGTCACGTGGATCGCTGCGGGAATTTTTCCCGACGCGCCCGACATGCGGCCGTCGGTGACCAGCGCGACGTGAAAGCCGTCGTCCTGCAGCACGCCGAGGATCGGGGTGAGCTTGTGCAACTCGGGCATCCCGTTCGCGCGCGGCCCTTGAAAGCGAACGACCGCGACGAGATCGCGCTTCAACTCTCCGCGGTCGAACGCCACCATCACCTGTTCCTGCGACTCGAAGACGATCGCCGGCGCCTCGACAACGCGGTGCTCGGGCTTGACCGCCGAAGTCTTGATCACCGCGCGGCCGAGATTGCCGCTCAAGACCTTGAGCCCGCCGTCGGCGCTGAACGGTTTTGCGACCGGCGCGAGGATCGCCCGATCGCGGCTCACCCGCGTCGCCGCGCGCCATGCGAGCTTTCCGTTGTTGAGGCAGGGCTCCTCGCGGTAGCGATGCAGTCCGCCGTCTCCGGCGACCGTCGTCACATCGGGATGCACGAGCCCCGCATCGAGCAGTTCGCCGATCACGAAGCCCATGCCTCCCGCCGCGTGGAACTGGTTCACATCGGCCTTGCCGTTCGGGTAGATGCGCGCGACCAGCGGCACGATCGCGGAAAGATCGTGAAAATCGTCCCAATTGATCAGGATGCCGGCCGCGTACGCGATCGCCACCAGGTGGATCGTGTGATTCGTCGAGCCTCCGGTCGCGAGGAGCCCTACGATCGCATTCGCGATCGCTCGCTCGTCGACGACGCGCCCGATCGGCGTGTACTCGGGTCCTTGCGCGGTGATCGCGATCGCGCGTTTCGTAGCCGCGGCCGTCAGCGCATCGCGTAATGGCGTATTCGGATTGACGAACGCTGCGCCGGGCAGGTGCAGGCCCATCATCTCCATCAGCATCTGGTTGCTGTTGGCAGTCCCGTAGAACGTGCACGTGCCGGGGCTGTGGTAGGACTTCGTCTCCGCGTCCATCAGCGCGTCGCTGCCCAGCTTTCCCTGCGCATAGAGCTGACGCACGCGCGCCTTCTCGTCGTTGGGCAGACCCGACGGCATCGGTCCTCCCGGCACCATGATCGTCGGAAGATGCGAGAACTTGAGCGCACCGATCACGAGCCCCGGAACGATCTTGTCGCAGATTCCGAGACAGAGCGCCGCGTCGAACATGTTGTGCGACAGCGAGACGGCTGTCGCGAGCGCGATCACGTCGCGGCTGAAGAGCGAAAGCTCCATTCCGGGCTCGCCTTGCGTGATGCCGTCGCACATCGCGGGGACGCCGCCCGCGAACTGGGCGGTGGCGGCGGACTCGCGCGCCGCCTGCTTGATGATCGCCGGAAAGCGCTCGAACGGCTGATGCGCCGAAAGCATGTCGTTGTACGACGAAACGATCGCGATGTTCGCGCAGTCGATTCTGCGCAGGATCACTTTGTCGCCCGCGGGCGCGGATGCGAAGCCGTGGGCAAGATTCGTGCAAGACAGGCCATGGCGAATGGGTCCTTTGCTGCGCATATGGTCGAGCTCGGCGAGATACCGCGAGCGCGTCGCCTCGCTTCGGCGGCGGATCCGGTCGGTCACTTGCGAGAGCACACGGTGAATCGCCATTGCCGCTCTCCTATCCGTTGCCATATCGGGCGCCGCGCGGGCAGCGCCGGTCACGTGTTCGACCGGCAACGCTCACCGACGGTTCAGCGCGAAAACCATGAGCGGCCACGGCGACCGCGAGCCCTCGGGAATCATACCAACCGGCGCCCCGTCGGACTGTGGGATCGCGGGATCGAGCACGCACCGGCGCCCGATCACCTCTTCGCCGGAGCGATCGTAATCACGTCGACGCGATCGGGCGCCGGCGAAGCGATCGCGAGCCGCCAGCTCGCCGCCGAATTCCGGGAGGGCTCGCTGCACGCGAAGACCGCCGAGACGGCGTCGGCGGCGACCGGACCCACGGCGACGCCGTTGAGAGTCGCGTCGATCGTGGGGTCGGTGGCGAACCCGTAATAGATGTTCGACACCACGACGATCTCGTCGCAGCGCGCGTCGAACCGCAGGGTGACACGTTCCGGGGCACCGAACGTGTAGCGGGTGGGCGGAAACGATCCCGGCGGCGCCGGGCGCTCGCCTTTGGCCGGATGGATGACCTGCCTCGCCGCGAAAAGCGACAGCGGACCCGCTTGGGCAATGATATCGGCGCGCGCCGGATCGATCGTCGCGCCGCGCAGCACGAGGCGCGAGAGGCTGGCAACATGCGTCACCTCCCGCGGCTCCGCTCCGCCAAGCGCGATCGCCGGCGGCTCGGCGCACCCAAGCTTCGTCTCGAGCGCGTAGTCGTGCAGCAGGTGGAACGCGAGCGCGCCATGGACGACGACGGTCCGATCGGCGCAAAGCGCGTCAGCGACGCGCGACATTGCGTACGCAGGCATGAACGGCAACGGAGGACCTTCCTTGTAAGGGCGCTTCACGTCGAACAGGGGCCAGATCGCGAACGGATACGAGCCGTTCGCGAACGTTCGCGCGGCGCCGATCGCCGACACGATCGGCAGGAGCGCGACACCCGCAATCAACGCGTAGGCCGGATAGCGGATGCCGGGTAGCGCGATCGCCGAGCGGAGGCCGAGCGCGGCGACGCCGAGCAGCAGCGTCAGCACGACGAACGTCATGTAGTACGTCGTGACGGCTCGCATCAGGACGACGCTCAGCGCGACGATGAGCACGACGGCGACCGCCGTGACGCCCGCGCCGCGCATCGACGGCATCGCAAAGCACGACATGAGCCCGGCCGCGACGATCGCCCACAGCAACGCATAGAACACCGAATACGCCTCGGCCGAGGTGCCGTGAATCCCGAGGAGGCTCTCCGCGACGATCTCCGGACCGGTCATGAAGATCCCGCGCATCACGGCGGGGAAATCCGTGATCCTGCCGAGGCCTTCGGCGGTCGTCAGGTACGCGACGGCGTTGCGAACGGCAGTCGGTCCCTCGGCGACCTGGCTCGCGATGAACGGCAGCAGCGGAACGAGGAACACGAATGCGGCGACGACGAGATCGCGCCATTTGCTCGTGCTCGCCCACCAGCACCGCAACAGGAACGGCGCCGCGACGAGCGCGAGCGCATACGTCGACGGGTGCGCGTGCAGCGCCAGCGAATACATGAGCGCAGCGCCGTAGAGATAGCGCGCCCTGCCGGTGTCGGAGTAACGCACCGCCATCCAGAAGAACGCGAGCACCGAGGTCGCGACGAGCGACGTGTGCTCGATCAGGATGACGTCGAAGCTGTTCCAGCCCGGCAGTCCGAGCATCAGCGCCCAGAGCACCCCGAACAGCGGGTCGACGAGGCGGGAGCCGAGCGCGTACGCAAGCGGGAACTTGAGCGCGGCGATCAGCGCAACGGCAAGCACGACGGCGAGCCACGAGTGCGTGAGCCGAAGCGGAATCGCGAGGAGGTAATACCAGACCGGGCCGAGGTGCAGGTTCCAGTTGAGCACCGGTCCCTGCAGCGGCCAGCGTTCGCCGTTGGCGATGCCATACGCGACGCCGACGTCGCGCGTGAAATCGAGATGCGACACCGCGAACGGCGCACTCGCCAGATAGACGACCATCGCGAAGAGCACTGCCGCAGGCGCGAAGCGGCGCGACGCCGGATAGTCGCGTGCTTCGCCGGGAGCGAACCAGCCGGCGCGGAGCCCGGGCGAGGAAGCGCCGAGGCGCCCCTCGTCAGATCGCATCGAGCGCGCGTTCGAGATCGGCGCAGAGATCCTCGGCGTCCTCGATCCCGACAGACAATCGAACGAGACTGTCGGTGATGCCGAGCGATGCGCGCACGTCGGGAGGAATCGACGCGTGCGTCATGATCGCCGGATGCTCGATCAGACTTTCGACGCCGCCCAGGCTCTCGGCGAGCGTGAAGAGCTCGCAGCGCTCGAGAAACCGCCGCGTCTCGGCGAGCCCTCCCTTCAGCCGCAACGACAGCATCCCGCCGAATCCGCGCATCTGCCGCTTCGCGAGCGCATGCTGCGGATGCGAAGCGAGTCCCGGGTAGATCACCGACTCGACTTTCGGATGCCGCGCCATCCGCTCGGCGACGACCATCGCGTTGGCGCAGTGGCGCTCCATCCGCACCGCCAGCGTCTTGAGCCCGCGTGTGACGAGGAACGCGTCGAAGGGGCTGGGGACCGAGCCGATCGCGTTCTGCAGAAACGCGAGCGGTTCGGCAATCGTCTTCGACGCCGTGACGCAGACGCCGCCGATCACGTCCGAGTGGCCGTTCAGGAATTTGGTCGCGGAGTGCACGACCAGATCGAAGCCCTGCTCGAGCGGACGCTGACACCACGGCGAAGCGAACGTATTGTCGACGACGGACAGGATGTTTCGCTGCCGCGCCAGCGTTGCGACAGCCTCGAGGTCGACCAGCTTGAGCAGCGGGTTCGACGGCGATTCGACCCAGATCATCCGGGTGTCGGGCCGCAGCGCTTGCCCCAGCTGATCCGCATCGGAGAACGGCAGGTACGTGAACGAGAGGCCGGCGCTGCGCCGGCGGACGCGTTCGAACAGCCGCCGGGTCCCGCCGTAGAGATCGTCGAGCGCGACGACGTGCGAACCGCTGTCGATCAACTCGAGCACCGTCGCGGTGGTCGCCATGCCCGAGGCGAACGCGAACGCGTCGGTTCCCGATTCGAGCGCCGCGACGCAGCGTTCGTACGCCCAGCGCGTCGGATTGTGCGAGCGCCCGTAGTCGAGGCCCTGGTGGACGCCCGGACTCTGCTGCGCGTACGTCGACGTCGCGTAGATCGGCGTGATCACCGCTCCCGTCGCCGGATCGGGGGGTTGCCCCGCATGGATCGCGAGCGTGCCGAATTTGTGGTTCATACGAGCTTTCGCCGCAGGTAGTTGAGGATATCGATCCGCGTGATCAGGCCGACGAACTCGCCGTCGGCGACGAGGATCGGCACGTGCTCGCGCTCGAAGATATCGAGCAGACGCGCGATCGGCGCATCCGGCGACACCGTGTCAAGGCGCGTGCTCATCACGGTCGACACGGGCGCGGCAAAGCGCTCGGCATCGCGCACGACCGCCAGCAATACGTCGGATTCGTCGACGAGACCGACGATTCGCCCCTGATCGACGACCGGGAGCTGCGAGACATTGTAGAGCTTGAACAGTCCGTGCGCCGCGAGCAGCGTATCGGTCGGCGCCGTCGTCACCACGGCGCCCTCGGCGAATCGCCGCGTGATGAGGTCGGTCAAGTCGCCGGCCGTTGCGCGATCGAGCAAGCCCTGGTCGGCCAGCCAGAAATCGTCGTACATCTTCGACAGATACTTGGCGCCGGTATCGCAGACGAATGTGACGACGCGCTCGGGCGAGGTGCGGCTTCGGCAATAGCGCAGCGCGGCAGCAAGCAGCGTTCCCGACGACGAGCCTGCGAACACCCCTTCGACGCGAAAGAGCTCGCGGGCAGTGGCGAAGCTCTCCTTGTCGTCGATGCTGTAAGCCTCGCTCACGCCCGAGAGGTCGGCGATCGGCGGCACGAAGTCCTCACCGATGCCTTCGACATGCCAGGATCCTGCCGTCCCGATGCGACCGGAGCGCGTGTACTCGGCGAGCACCGAGCCTTCCGGATCGGCGAGGACCATCTTCACCGGATGCTCGATGCTGCGAAAGAAGCGGGTGAGCCCGGTGATCGTGCCGGCGCTGCCCACGCCGCAGACGATCGCATCGACGCGATGGTCCATCTGCGCCCAGATTTCCGGCCCGGTCGTGCGCTCGTGAGCGGCGGGATTCGCGCGGTTGCCGAACTGATTCGCGTACCACGCATTCGTGCGCTCGGCGGCGAGCCGCTCGGCGAGATCCTGGTAATAGGCCGGGTGACCCTTGCCGACGTCCGAGCGCGTCATCACCACTTCCGCGCCCAGCGCCTTCAAGTGCTGGATCTTCTCGCGGCTCATCTTGTCGGGAACGACCAGCAGCGTGCGGTAACCCTTGAGCGCGCCGACGAGGGCGAGTGCGAGCCCGGTGTTCCCTGCGGTCGCTTCGACGATCGTTCCCCCGGGGCGAAGCGCGCCCTCGCGCTCCGCGGCGTCGATCATCGACACCGCGATCCGATCCTTGATCGAGCCGCCGGGATTCTGACTCTCGAGCTTGGCGAACAGCGCGCACGGACCGGTATCGAGCCGGGATAGCTGGACGAGCGGCGTGTTGCCGACGAGATCGAGAAGATTCGAGGC
>DASSGI010000049.1:0-9264 GCA_035857655.1 Casimicrobiaceae bacterium
CGGGCGGGTACATGTGCTGTTCCATCGCTATCCTCCTTTCACGGCTGAGATACGAAGTCTCCGTGAAGACGACCGCGGCGGCAACGGGCGAGTTCCTGTCAGCGCTGAAACTCGACGCGCTGAGCCCCCGACGCCCATAGCGTCACCGGTTGTCCGGTCGCGCTCGCGAGCGATCGCGGAACGAGCAGCGTTGCGGCGGCTCCGGGCGACGCCCGGAGCATTGGAAAGCGGCATGCCAGAGCGACACCTCGCGCGAGATCGCACGGCTCCGATTGAACGGTGACGTCGTTGTCGATTCGAACTGCGATGCGAGTGCGGGCCGGAGGATTGCGCATCAGCGTCGAAAACGCGATCTCGAGCAGCATCGAGTCCGCGTTCTTGCGCCACGTGGCTTTCATGATGCGCGGACGGTCGTCGCCGCGATGAAGGTAGTCGGGACCTTCGACCAGAGCATCTCCCTGGAACGCGCCGATGTCCGGCGCGGGTCCGGGCAGCTCGGGGCATGCGAGTGAACCGTCCGCCGCGCGAATTACCGTGCAGCCCTTGCCGCGCGCGAGGCTGTCGGAGCGTAACCGGAAGTCGCCCTTTGTTCCGTTGACGAACCCGGGGTCGCCGTGAAAGCCGCTCACCGGGTATCCCAGTGCAGCGAGCTTGTCCGGATAGTCTGGGTGATTGCTTATGCCGTGACTTCCGGAGTCGCCGGGATTCACGCCAATACAATCGACGAACGGCACGCGATCCAGACCCAATGGGAAGCGATTGGGAACGCCATCGGTCGTGCCCGGCGGCGCCTGCACGCAGTTCTTTTCCGTCTCGTATTCGGCGACGCACATTCCCGGCGCTATCGCATTGGGGTCGCAGAAGAGCGTTGCGTTGTTCCACACCCGGAATTTTCCGACGCCCCCGTCGACGACGGGCGCTCGAACATACCAGCTGTTGTTGAAGACGTAGATCGGCTCGCTGAGCTCGGTTTCACCCGGTCCGAGCTTGATCACCTTCCCCGTCCGACTGCGGCTGCATCCGTTCTCGGCCGTCGGCGCGTAGCTTCCGTCCGCCTGAAGCGTCCGGTCGGCGGCCCACATCGCCGGGATGCATTCCCGCGCCGGCTTGTCGTCGAACCAGCCGACGTTCCCCCAGATATAGACCGGGCCTCCGCCGACGCCGTCGAGCGAGAACCAGCCGTGCGCGTCGTAGATCCGATTGTGATGGATCCACCAGTTGATCGCTTGAGTTTCGGGCTCGACAGGGTTGTCGCGGTTGAACTGGAAGTCGTTGTCGTAGATCTCGACGTTCACGTTGCACTGCGGCTGCTTGCAATTCTTGGCGCTGATGCGGACACCGTTGTACGCGTTGCGGATGATGTTGTGACGGACGATGATGTCGCCGCGCGTGTCGAAGCTGCTGATCAGGCTTCCGTTGAGATAGGCGCGCGAGCCGTGGTGCGACACCCCCCACGGAACGGTGTCCCACATGCGCCCGGGCTTCGGCTTCGTATCGTAGCGCCCCGAGTAGCCCGACTCGTCCGCCGTGTAGCCGGAGTCGTCCTGGGTCCAGATGCTGTCCTCGACGACGAAGTGATCGGAGCCGCGCGCGAGGAAGATCGCGTACGTCGATCCGACGATCGTGTTGGCCCGCAATGTGATGTGATGGCTCGACAGGAAGATCACAGCCGTCGGCCAGCAATTCCGGATCGTGAACTCCTCGATGACCAGATAGGCGGCGTCCTCGAGAGCCAGGCAGTTGACCGCCGCCCGCGTCCGGTACTGGCTTTCCCTGATGAGCGCGTCCAGCTCGGGCGTACGCCCCTCCGGTTGCCGAAACCGCTCGATCATTCCGAGCGTTGCGTCGATGCTCCGGCCGCCGTCGATGATCGTCGGCCGCGATCCCGCCGCGCCGCGCGTGCCTTGGATAACGATCGGCCGATCGGGTGACCCCTGAAGCCCCTTGATCCTGACGAGCGGATCATCGGCGGTCATCGCAAAGGTGCCGGCGGCGATGCGAATGATGCTGCCGGGCGTCGCCCGTGCCGCGGCGGCCCTGAACTCATCCATCGACGACACTTCGACGGTGATCGGCGGCCCGTCGCGCACGGCAGCCGCTTGCGGAGCGGCGGTGGCGGCAAAGAGCAGAACGACGACGCCGAAAGCGCGCGTGCGCGGACGAGTGCGATGCGTCACGCTTTCCTCCTCGGTGCATCCGATCGACGTCGAACCACTGAAGCAAGCGGTCGCCCGTGCGGATGATCTTCCCCCGCCGGGATTCTAATGCGTCTCGTGTTGCGCGGGTTCCTGACGCCATGGCATCATCGCCGCGCTCGCAGCGGACCTATCGCGACGCTTGCGGAGGAGACGTCGAATGGCGCAGATCCTGTTCAAGAACGCCAGCCTGCTCGATCCCCGCGTCGATGAATTGCAGGGCGGATCGTCGGTGCTCGTCGAGGGCGAGACGATCCGCGAGGTCTCGGCGAGGACGATCAAGGCGGCAAAGGCCGACGTCGTCGACTGCAAGGGGCGCACGCTGATGCCCGGCCTCATCGACTGCCACGTGCACGCGATGCTCTCCGAGGTGAATATCCGCTATCTCGAGGCGATTCCGCTGACGCTGATGACGGTGCGCGCGGCAAGTCTCGCGCGCGCGATGCTCGATCGCGGATTCACGACGGTCCGCGACACCGGCGGCTCGGACTGGGGGCTGCGCGACGGCATCGCGCAAGGTTTCCTTCCCGGTCCGCGAATGTTCATCGCCGGGCGTGCGATCGGTCCCACCGGCGGCCATTCGGATGCGCGTCGCCGGACCGATCACGAGCACGGCGAATGCCACTGCTGCAATGCAATGCGTTTCTGCCTGGAAGTGGTCGACGGCGCCGACGCCGTTCGCGCCGCGGCACGCGAGCAGCTTCGCCAGGGCGCCGACCAGGTCAAGATCATGGTGTCCGGCGGCGTCGCGAGCCCCTACGATCCGCTCGACAGCCGCCAGTTCACGCTCGACGAGATTGGCGCGGCCGTCGAGGAGGCCGAAGCGTTCGGACGCTATGCGCAGGCGCACGCCTATACGCCGGACGCGATCACGCGCGCCGTGACGAAGGGCGTGCGTACGATCGAGCACGGCAACCTGATCGACGAAGCTTCGGCGAAGCTCATGAAGCAGAAGGGCGCGTATCTCGTCGCGAATCTCGTCGCCTATTACGCGATGAAGGAGCGCGCGAAGGAATTCGGGATGACGCCGGAGATGCTCGCGAAGAACGATCTCGTGATCGACGGCGGACTCAAGTCGCTCGAGATCTGCAAGCGCCACGGGATCAAGGTCGGCTACGGCAGCGATCTGCTCGGGGCGCTGCAGGTCGATCAGAGCCGCGAGTTCCTGCTGCGGCGTGAAGTGTTGTCGCCGATCGAGATTATCCGGCAGGCCACGCTCGTGGGCGCCGAGATCGTGCGCCAGCAGGGGCGGCTCGGAGAGCTCGAGGCCGGCGCGTTCGCAGACCTGCTCGTTGTCGATGGCGATCCGCTGAAGAAGCTCGAGCTGCTGACCGGGCAGGGCGAGCACCTGTCGGTCATCATGAAGGGCGGCCGCTTCCACAAGAACCGATTGGCGCAGGCAGCAGCCTGATGGCCGAGCGCGCGTTGCAGCGTTCTGCGGCGCATCACGCGAGGCAGTCGGCGTTCGCAGGCTCGGCATTCGCTGGCCGCATCGCGCTGCTCGGCGCGGCCGGATTCGGCTACGCCGTCATCCTGATGCCGATATTGTTCGTCTGCTGGCTCGCGTTCTTCGCGAACGAGATCGTCACGTTTCCGCCGAGCGGCTATACGCTGCGCTGGTTCGCGCACATCTTCGACCAGAACAACTTCGTCGGCGGGTTCGCGACGAGCCTCCAGGTCGGCATCGCCGCGATGATCGGCGGATTGCTGCTCGGCGTGCCGGCGAGCCTCGTGCTCGCGCGCCGCAACTTCCCGGGACGCGAGGCGCTCAACACGCTGCTCGTGCTCCCGCTCGTCGTTCCGGGCATCGTCGCCGGCACCGCGATCTACGTGTTCCAGATCGAGGTCGAGATCGCGACGCAGTGGCCGCTGCTGGGCTCGCTCGCCGGGCTCGTGCTCGCGCACATCATGATCACGATTCCGTGGACCGTGCGGCTGCTGACGGCGAGCCTCGTCGGCCTCGATCGGTCGGTGGAGGAGGCGGCGCTCAACCTCGGTGCGACGCCGCTGCGGGCATTCCTCAAAGTCACGCTGCCCGTCATCAGGCCGGGCATCGTCGCCGCGGCGCTCTTCAGCTTCGTCATTTCGTTCGGCAACCTCGAGATGACGCTCTTCCTGGTTGCGCCGGGGCAGACGACGCTGCCGATTGCAATCCTCCAGTACCTCGAATGGCGGATCGACCCGACGATTGCCGCAGTGTCGTTGTTGCAGATCGTGCTGATCGGCGCCGGCATGCTGATTGCCGACCGCTACGTGAAACTGACGCGCGTGCTTTGATCGCAGCGAATCGCTGATGGCGCGCCTGCAGCTCACCGGCTTGAGCAAGACCTACGGCGACGTTCACGCGGTGACCGGCGTCGACCTCGATATCGCCGAAGGCGAGCTCGTCGTCCTGCTGGGGCCGTCGGGCTGCGGGAAGACGACGACGTTGCGGATGATTGCAGGGTTCGTCGCGCCGACTGCCGGCGAGATCCGCCTCGGCGGTCGCGACATCACGCGCGAGCCGCCGTGGAAGCGCAATACGGGCCTCGTCTTCCAGAGCTACGCGCTGTTCCCCCATCTCACCGCTGCGGACAACATCGCGTTCGGGCTGCGGATGCGCAGGCTTCCCGACTCGCAGGTCGGAAAGCGGCTGACGGATGTGCTGCGTCTCGTCCGGCTCGACGGGCTCGCGGAGCGTCTGCCGCGCGAATTGTCGGGCGGTCAGCAGCAGCGCGTCGCGCTCGCGCGCGCGCTCGTCATCGAGCCCGACATCCTGCTGCTCGACGAGCCTCTGTCCAACCTCGACGCGAAGCTGCGCGCCGAAGTGCGCGTCGAGATTCGCGAGCTGCAGCGCAAGCTCGGGCTCACGACCGTCATGGTCACGCACGATCAGGAAGAGGCGCTGACGATGGCCGACCGCCTGGTCGTCATGTCGGCGGGCAGAGTGCAGCAGGTCGGCTCGCAGCGCGAGCTCTACGAGCAGCCGGTCAACGCATTCGTCGCGGGCTTCGTCGGGCGCACGAACTTCCTGCGCGGCCGCGTCGAGGCGCCGGGTCTTTTCCGAAGCGAGAGCGGTCTCGCGATCCGCTGCGGCGAGTCGACGCTCGCGAACGGACGCACGCTCGCGCTTCGCCCTGAGCGCCTGTCGCTTGCGGCGGCGCACGTGGCCGGCGCCGACAATTCGTTCGAGGGCACCGTCGAGTTCGCGTCGTATCTGGGCGGCATCCTGGAATACTATGTGCGACTGTCGCCACAGGAGCGCCTGATGGTGCAGGCGCCGAACAAGCTTGCCGATCCGGTCTACGAAGTTGGCGATCGGGTCCACCTGCACTGGCCTGCGCAGGCGAGCCTCGTCCTCGCCGACGATGGCGGGGGTGAGCTGACTCGATAGAGGCCATCGAGAAATCGGGTTTCCAGGGCGGAACGCCCAACGCGAGAGAAGGAGGACAGCGATATGGAACAGCGAAACGCGGATCTCACGCGGCGCAGGCTCATCAAGGCGGCAGGCGCACTCGCCGGCGTCGCGTCCGTCGGCGGCTGGTCGCCCGTTCGCGCGCAATCGGGCAACCGCGTCGTGCTCGGCACGTGGGGAGGCGACTACTCGAAGCTCCTCGCGAAGAACATCGACACGCCGCTGATGGTGCCGAAGAAGTACGAGGTCGTTCACGACATCGGCGGCGACCCCGAGCGGCGCGCGAAGATGCGCGCCGAGGCGAGGTTGCCGCGCGGGACGAGCGATTTGCAGGGACTCTCCGCCGCGCAGATGTTCGAGATGAACGAGGCGGGGCTGTGCCTGCCTGTCGACTACGCGAAAATCCCGAATGCCCAATACCTGGTGCCGCAGATGAAGTACCCGTACGGTGTCGGGCACATCTACTCGGGCAAGGTGATTTTGTACAACCCGAAGCTCATCACGACGCCGCCGACGAGCTTCGCCGATGCGCTCGACCCGAAGCACGGAGCGAAGCTCGGCATCATCGACATCCAGTACCAGTTCACGATGATGGCGGCGGCGATCGCCTCGGGCGGCTCGATGACGAACTACGAGCCGGGCAAGGCGCGACTGATGGCCTGTCGCAAGGCGGGCGCGAAGATCATGCCGACGAACGAGGCGATGGCGACGGCGCTCACGAACGAGGAAGTCGGGATCTGCATCATGTGGAAAGCGCGCGCCGTCCAATGGCAGAAGGCGGGCGCGAAAGTCGAGACGGTCGCGCCGAAGGAAGGCATTCCGCTCTACATCTCGGGATTCGTCATCCCGAAGAACGCGCCGAACAAGGACGGCGCGCTCGTGTGGCTGAACGAGATGCTGCAGCCCTCGGCGCAGGAAGCGTTCGCCGAGGACATGGGCTACAACGCGTCGGTCACCAACGCGAAGATCCCGCCGGAAACCGAGCGGCGCATCGGGTTCAACGCCGAGGAGCGCAAGCGCCTGATCGATCTCGACTACGGCTATCTCGCGAAGAACGACGCCGCGTTCAAGGAGTGGTGGGACAAGACGTTCAAGGGCTGAAGCGTCCGGCGCGGGGCGGAAATCGACAATGACAGCGGCGGCGCACCCGCTCGCGCGTGAGCGCGCGCCCGCGTGGTCGGCCGCCGCGATGCTCACGCCCGCGTCGATCGTGGTGACGATCGGCATCGTATTGCCGATCGTCATCCTGTTTCGCTACAGCCTCAATCGATACACGCCGGCCAAGGTCATGGTCGACGCGTTCACGATCGAGAACTACGTCAAGTTCTTCACCGATCCGTTCTATCTCGCCGTTCTCTTCCGGACGATCCGGGTCGCGGCGCTGTGCACGGCGATCTGCGTCGTGCTCGCGTTTCCGATGGCCTACTGCCTTGCGCGCACGCGTTCGCGCTTCAAGAACCTGCTGTTGATGGCGGTGATCCTGCCGCTTTTCGTCGGCAACGCGGTGCGCGCTGCGGGCTGGATGGTGATGTTCGGCAACAAGGGATTCGTCAACGCGGCATTGGCGGCTCTCGGCTTGACGCGCGAGCCGCTGCAGATCATGTACACCGAGCTCGCGGTCGTGATCGGCATCATCGCCGTCAATCTGCCGTTCGTCGTGCTGACGCTGCAGGCCGTTCTCGAAGGGATCGATCGCCCGATCGAAGAGGCGGCGCTGGGCTTGGGCGCTGGTCCGTGGCGGACGTTTCGCCACGTCATTCTTCCGCTCTCGATGCCAGGCGTCATCGCCGGAACGATTCTGTCGTTCATTCTCGCGATGAACGCCTATGCGACACCGGTGCTCCTGGGTGGCCCGACGTTTCAGATGATGGGGCCGACCGTCTACAACCAGTTCGCCGGCCTATCGAACTGGCCGTTCGGCGCAGCACTCGCGTTCGTGCTGATGACGGCGACGCTCACGCTCACGGTGGCGTCGAACTGGATCGCCCATCGCGGCAGCGCGCGCTGACGCCGCGCCCGCGTTTGTGGCGGCTCTGGATGTCGGCAATCCTTACAAAGCTCTACCAGTCCCATCGAGGTGTTTGCTTTAACCCCTTGGCTCGATTGCAATAATCGAAGCTAGCCCGGGAATTGCTTATCGCCGGTCTGGGGGTGAAACGGGTAGGGGGAGTTTTGAGGAACGTTCGCCCTGCGTTGTTGGCTGTGATGTCGCTGGCGTCTGGCGCGGCCTTCGCCGCTCCCACCGCAATTCCGGAGCCGGGAACGATCGAATTGCTCGCGATCGGCGCGATCGTCGGCATTGCGGCAGCGATTCGCAATCGCAGGAAGTAAGCACCTGAAAACCCGGCGCGAGGAGGCGGCTGCTTTCTCGCGTCGGGGCTTCTTCTGAAGTCCCGATGACAAATTGGCTGCTCGGGCACCAGGCGGCACTCCAGTACGGTCTGCTGCTGTCCGCGCTTGGCGGGTTGCTCGCATGGGAAACGTGGCGGCCGCGGCGCGATTTCGCCATTCCCACCGGAGTGCGCTGGTTCAACCAGATCGCTCTGACGGCGCTCGGGTCGCTCGCCGTTCGCGTTCGCTCGTATCGGTTCCCGCCATCGCAGGTCCGGCCCAGCTGCCGGAGCCCGGGGTCCTGGCGTTGATCGGGATCGGTGCCGTGGCAGGCGCCGCTGTCGTGGTTCGCAAACGCCGGAAAAAGTAGGAGCCGAACGCGCGGATGCGCGCGGCGTTCCGCGCCCGAAACGAGTCTCGCCTCAGCGACCGTCTAGCCGCGCGCGTTGATCCACTCGACGAGCGTCGGCGCGAGAATCTTCTGCGCCTTGCCGCCGACGAAGGTTCCGATGTGGCCGCCCGGAACGGGGACCTCCGTGTAGTCGGAGGTTCCGAAATAACGGCCGACGTCTTTCGAGCATGAAACCGGAATGATCGTGTCGCCGGTTGCGTAGATGTTGAGCACCGGCATCCTGATGTCGCGCAAGTCGACGGTCCGATCGCCGAGCCGCAGCTCGTTCCTGATCAGCTTGTTGTCCTGATAGAGGTCTTTCAGCCACTGGCGGAGAACCTCGCCGGGGTGATCGGGACGATCGGCGATCCAGCGCTCCATTCGAAGGAAGTTCAGGAGCTTCGCGTCGTCGTCGAGGACGTCGATCAGGTCGATCGTGTACTTGGTGAGATTGCTCACCGGATTCATCATCAGAAAGGCGAACCCGATCATGCTCCCGGGTGCGGAACCATAGGCTTCGACGAGATCGTCGATGTCCTGCGCGCTCAACGAGCGCGTCCAGCGGTTCATGTAGCCGGCGCCGGTCTGCGGCTCCTTCTTGTCGCCATGAAAGTCGATCGGCGTCACCGTGAGCGCCAGGTTGCGGACCTTTTCGGGAAACAGCGCCGAGTAGCACGTTGTGAAAACGCCGCCCTGGCAGATGCCGAGCAGATTGACCTGCGTCGATCCCGCGAGCTCGCGCACGGCATCGACGCAATGATCGAGGTACCCGGACACGTAGTCGTCGATCGTGAGCCAGCGTTGCGCGCGCGCCGGCAAGCCCCAGTCGATGAAATAGACGTCGAGGCCGCTCGCCAGCAGCTTGCGGACGAACGACCGATCCGCTTCGAGATCGATCATCTGGAAGCGGCCGACCAGCGCGTACACGATGAGCACCGGTACGCCGTGCGGCT
>DASSGI010000050.1:0-5719 GCA_035857655.1 Casimicrobiaceae bacterium
CATTCGCGCGCTGCTCGAAAAAACCGGCGCCAAGCCCGACGCCATTTCGGAAGTCATCCTGGGCCAGGTACTGACGGCCGGCTCGGGCCAGAACCCCGCGCGCCAGGCATCGATTCGCGCCGGCCTGCCGCACGCGATACCCGCGATGACCGTCGGCAAGGTCTGCGGCAGCGGTCTCAAGGCAACGCATCTCGCCGCACAAGCGATCAAGTGCGGTGACGCCGAGATCGTGATCGCCGGCGGACAGGAGAACATGAGTGCATCGCCGCACGTGCTGAACGGCTCGCGCGACGGCATTCGGATGGGCGACGGGAAGCTCGTCGACACGATGATCGTCGACGGCCTGTGGGACGTCTACAACCAGTATCACATGGGCATCACCGCGGAGAACGTCGCGAAGAAATACGAGGTTTCGCGCGCGCAGCAGGACGAGTTCGCCGCGCGTTCGCAGCAGAAGGCGGAAGCCGCGCAGAAGGCCGGCAAGTTCAAGGACGAGATCGTGCCGATCGAGATTCCGTCGAAGAAGGGCGCGACGGTCTTCGATTCCGACGAGTTCATCAAGCATGGAACCACCGTGGAATCACTCGCCGCGCTGCGGCCGGCATTCGCGAAGGACGGCACGGTGACGGCGGGCAACGCCTCCGGCATCAACGACGGCGCGGCTGCGGTCGTGATGATGTCCGCGCAGAAGGCGCACTCGCTCGGACTCAAGCCGCTCGCTAAGATCAAGGCGTATTCGTCGGCCGGCATCGATCCGAAGATCATGGGTATGGGCCCCGTGCCGGCGACTCAGCTTTGCCTGAGAAAAGCCGGATGGTCGGCAAAGGATCTCGACCTGATGGAGATCAACGAGGCGTTCGCCGCGCAGGCGATCGGCGTCAACAAGGAGATGGGCTGGGACACCTCGAAGATCAACGTCAACGGCGGAGCGATCGCGATCGGGCATCCGATCGGCGCATCGGGTTGCCGGATCCTGGTGACGCTGCTGCACGAGATGATTCGCCGCGACGCGAAGAAGGGTCTCGCGAGCCTCTGCATCGGCGGCGGGATGGGCGTCGCGCTCGCGGTCGAGCGATAGCCGGAGCGCATCGGCCGAGGTCGGCTTGCCCGGCCATGTGATCGGCGTCGACATCGGGACGACGGCGACGAAGGCCGTCGTCTTCGATTTGCGCGGGCGCGTCGTCGCGCACGCGAGCGTCGGCTATCCGCTGTTCACGCCCACGCCGGCCACCGCGGAGCAGGATCCGGACGAGATCTATCGGGCCGTCATCGCCGCGCTGCGCGATGCGGTGCGCGGCGCGAGCGTTACATCCGACGACGTCGCATGCGTCGCGTTCAGCGCCGCGATGCACAGCCTCATCGCGGTCGACAGCGAAGGCAACGCGCTGACGCGCAGCATCACGTGGGCCGACAATCGCGCTGCGCGCTGGGCGGAGCGGATCCGCGCGGAGCGCGACGGGATGGCGATCTATCGGCGCACCGGAACGCCGATCCATCCGATGTCGCCGCTCGTGAAGCTCGCATGGCTGAAGGACGAGCAACGGCAGGTCTTCAATGCCGCCGCCCGCTTCATCGGCATCAAGGAGTTCGTTTTCCATCGGCTCTTCGACCGCTGGATCGTCGATCACTCGATCGCGTCGGCGACGGGGCTTCTCAATCTCGAGAACCTCGACTGGGATGAGGACGCGCTGGCTGCTGCCGGCGTGACTCGCGAAAGGCTCTCGACGCTCGTCCCCACGACGCACCACATCGAGGGGCTCGATCGGCAGCTCGCGGCGGAGATCGGATTGTCGACGGCGACGCCGTTCGTCGTCGGCGCCAACGACGGCGCGCTGTCGAACGTGGGCGTCGACGCGATCCGCCCGGGAGACGTCGCGGTGACGATCGGCACCAGCGGCGCGATGCGCACGGTGGTCGAGCAGCCTGTTACCGATCCGCTGGGCCGCACGTTCTGCTATGCGCTTGCCGATCGCCACTGGGTGATCGGCGGACCCGTGAACAACGGAGGCATCATCTTCCGCTGGGTCCGCGACGAAATCGCCGCGTCCGAGACCGAGACCGCGAAGCGGCTCGGCATCGATCCGTACGAAGTGCTGACCCGCATCGCCGAGCGCGTCGCGCCGGGAAGCGAAGGGCTGATCTTCCATCCGTATCTCACCGGCGAGCGCGCGCCGATATGGAACCCGGATCTTCGCGGATCGTTCTTCGGCCTCGCGATGCATCACCGCAAGGAGCACATGATCCGCGCGGTGCTCGAAGGCGTGATCTACAACCTCTACAGCATCCTGCCGGCGATGGAGGAGCTGATCGGCCGGGTTCAGGTGATCAAGGCGACCGGCGGCTTCGCGCGCTCCGGGCTGTGGCGGCAGATGATGGCCGATGTGTTCGATCGCGAGGTGATCGTCCCCGAAAGCTTCGAGAGCTCGTGCCTCGGCGCTGCGGTCCTCGGGCTGTACGCGCTGGGCCACGTCGATTCGCTCGAGGTGATCTCGGGAATGGTCGGCGCTACGCATCGGCACACGCCGATCGCGCAGAACGTCGCCGTCTACGCGCAGCTGCTTCCGATCTTCCTCGCGATTCCCGGGAGGCTCGACGACGAATACCGGAAGATCGCGGCGTTCCAGCGCGGTTCGTAGTAAGGGTTGGCGAGGCAAGCGGCATCGGGCGCATGCGCAGCACCTAAGCCCGATGCCCCTTACCCGCCGATCCGACGAAGGTCAGCCCGGCACGAATTCGACGGGAAGCTCGCCGCGATTCACCGCGTCGACTAGCGCCTGGTGATCGGCTTCCGTCTGGTCGGCATAGGCGCGAGCGAAGCAGGATAGCGCGCGATCGAGCTGGTCGGATGCGCCGACGTAACCGGCGATCATCGATGCGCCGCTCGTTCGGGCGTGCCCTTTCGCGAGCAGATGGCCGAGTATCCCCGCATAGTCGCGAAGCGCCGGCGCGTCGATCGCGTCGATCGCGATCGCGCCCTTCATATTGCGGAACTGTCGCACGTAGTACTGAAGGCCGGCGATCGTCGTCCATCCGAGCAGCGGGTCGCTCACCGTCTGCAGCGCCTGCTGGTACTCGACGACGCGCTGCCCCTGGTGCGCATGCCATGCGAGATCGCCGTGGACGAAGCGCGCGAGCACCGAACGACGCGCCTGCTTCAACTGCAGGAACACGACGTCGTCGGCGCTGCTGCCTTCGAGCAGCGCCACGTAGGCGCGCAGCCCGACGCTGCCCACGCCGACGACCTTGTGCGCGATATCGACGAGCGTATACCCGGCGAGCACACGGCTCCAGTGCGGCGCGAGCGTCGTGAGATACGCGTCGAGCGCGGCGCCGATCTGCTTCGACTCGACCTTCGAGACCCGCGTGATCAGCGGCGGCTCGTCGACGATGTAGCGCTTTCCGCCGCGCGTCGTCGTGAATCGCGGCAACGCGCGGTCGCTCGTGCGCGAGCGCGCGCGTCTTGCGGCACGCGCGATCTCGCCGCGCAGCGATTTCTCGGTCGCGGTTTCGTGCAAGCGGTCGACGTCGAGGCGTTCGTACGAGCGGAGCAGCAGCGGCTCGTTCGCGAGGAAGCGCACCTCGTTGCGGTACGCGGCAACACAAGTGGCGACCGCGCGTCCGCATTGCACCTCGCTCGCGCCATTCTGCCTTCCGGCGACCCAGATGCTCGCGACAAGGCGGCGCAGGTCCCATTCCCACGCGCCGGGGTGAGCTTCGTCGAAATCGTTGAGATCGATGACGAGGTCGAGCTCGGGCGACGCATAGAATCCGAAATTCCCGAGATGAGCATCGCCGCAGATCACGGGCATGATCCCGGTGGACGGGAGCGATGCGACGTCCGCTGCCATCACGTTCGCCGTTCCGCGAAGGAATCCGTACGGCGAGGCGACCATGCGGCCGACGCGTATCGGAATCAGACGATCGACCCGGCCCTGGTGCGCAAGCTTGATCTGCTCGACCGGATCGACCCGGTTCGCCGGAGGTTTCCAGACGGCAAGCGAGCTGCGCGGTACCTTCTTGCGCAGGCTCTCTCCGAGCTTGAAGCGCTCGGCACGGGACATCGGCCGGCGGCGAAGCGATCGATAGCCGTCACTGTCGACGCTACCGAGGACGACGTGACCGGCTGAGGTGCGGGCGACCGGCATCGCCCGCAATCATAGCGAAGTGTGCGCAGAAGCCGCTATGGGCGCCGGTTCGAGAATCCCATGAACTTCACGGCGCGGATCGCCGAGTCGAGCTGCTCCTGCTGATTGCGAATCATCCACGCGTTCAGGTCGCCGCGCGACAGCACGCCGAGGACACGACCGTCGTCGGAAACAGTGACGTGATCGCACCGGCGTTCGTCCATCAGTACGAGCGCTCGCGCGATCGTCGCGTCGATGTCGACGCGCGGCGATGCGTCCGAGAGCGCGTCGACGATTCGCGTCGTTGCGGCGTCGCGCGCGCTGGCGACCACTTGGGTGAGCACGTCGTGCGCGGTGAAGACGCCGACGAAACGATCGTCGTTCATCGCGACGACGGCGTCGGCATTCGACGCCTTCATCAGCGCGACGGCGTCGGACACCGTTGCCGTCGCTGCGATCGACGGCTTGGCGGCGACGTGATTCTCGGCCAGAACGGCGCGCAGTGATTGGAACGACATGGAGGTCTCCTCAGTCGGCGGCCGACGCATACGACGTGAGCGGGCCAAACCGCGGCTCGGCCATCGGGGCAATGTCGCGCTCGACGCACATGTCGACGAACGCTTCGATCCACGGATTGACGAGATGCGGCGCGGTCACCGGCCCCATGTGGCCGGCATCGATCCGGCCGACGTATCGCTTCGGCAGCGACCGCGAGAGGTGATGAACGATCTGTTGCGCGATCGCCGGACTGTGGTCGCCGGTGAGCAGCATCGTCGGCACCGCGACCGACCGGAAGCCCGCGGGATCGACGGGCCATGACATCGCTGCCTCGAAGTCGAATGGAACCTTGCCGATGTTGCGCGCGATCGCGAGCCGCGCCGGACGGGGAAAGCGTCCGTAGCTGCCGGGCCCGCTCCAGTAGTCGACGAAGATCTCCGCCGCCTGCATGCGCAAGCCCGCTGTCACGAGCTGTCGCACCGTTTCGGCAACGCGCTTCACCTCGGCGAGTCCCGGGTCACCGGAAGGAAGCACCCGGAAGGCGACGGGCTCGTAGAGCGCGTGGCTCGCGACGCGGCTGCGGCAGCGCTCGGCAAACCGCAGCGCGACCAGGCCGCCGTAGGAGTGGCCGACGATGTGAACGCGAACGTCTGGCGGGACCAGCCGGTCGAGGCGATCGGCAACGAGACGAACCTCGTCGTCGAGCGAGAACGGTCGCGATGCTGCCGGCATCGGATTGTCGCCGTAGCCGCTCAAATCCAGTGCGATCACCCGAAAGCGCGCCGCGAGCCGCGCGGCGAGCTCGGACCATTGCGATTTCGAGCTGAGCGACGAATGCAGCAGAACGATGGGTTCGCCTGCGCCGGCCACGATGCAGCCGGGCATTTCGGGGGCGGTCGCTGCGCGGCTCGCGCCGCCGTCCGAGACGGCGTGCAATTCGGTTTGCTTTTTCATCTGCGTTCTCCTGGTGAAGCTGCTTGGGTGCTCGTGATGGGCTCGCGGGTTGCGGCGCTCGGCTCGGTCGATGCGGAGACAATCGAAAGGCTCGCGCGGGAAACGTTCCGGCGACTGATCAGCCAATCGAGCGCGGACTCCCA